>NZ_JACKZU010000657.1:0-1928 GCF_014222165.1 Nostoc sp. 2RC | reverse complement strand
TATATCATGTCCGCTTGATTACTTATTAAACCCGAAAAACCCCACCCCTTAATCCCCTCCCCGCTCTTCGGGAGGGGAGACAAAGCGTAGCTTTGGCTCTTTGGGGTGCAATACTGTGGGAATCATAACTAATTATGCGGACATAATATTACATGAAAAAAGCCTGAGTTAACAGGCTATTTTGGAAAGTTTAAAAAGCGTGATTCCACTTTTTGGACTGAGCAAGATACGGTTGATTTAGCATCTTTCTCTTTACAGTACGCAGCTTCAATTTTTCCTGAAAGTGAGGAGACACTTGAGTGAAATTTAATCCCAAAGCACTGTCTCACGAACGAAAACGCTATGAGCAATACTTCAAAAACCGATTGGGCTAGAATCGATGCAATGAATAACGAGGACATCGATACCTCAGATATTCCACCTTTGTCTGAAGAATTCTTTGCTAAAGCACAATTACGAATGCCCAAGTTACCTGTAGAAATTACACTTCAGGTAGATCCTGAAACTTTTGCTTGGTTCCAAGCACAGGGAGAGACAGCCGAACAGCAGATGTCTGTAGCATTAAAGATTTATGCAGAAGCACACAAAGCTTATCCTGGCTCTCAAGGGCTGTCAACCTAACAAGCTACATTTGGCAATTTTAAGCTAGTTGTAGCTTTAGATAATCAATAAATTCGAGAATTTCTGTATCAGAGAGTTGTAAGCGCGATCGCTTGCCATATTTCTGCTGCAAATACTCTCTACCTTGTTCTGGAGTCCAATTTAATTGTGCTAAATATCTGTCACTTTGAGCTATCAAAACTGTATGGGCTTCTGATGGCGTTGTATTAGCAGATATTTGTATTGGTTCTTGATTATAATTTTGAATAGAATTAATTTTTAAACTTACTCTTTGTCCTATAGTTTGCCAGTCAATTTCTCTGTGTCCATCCCAACTAACCCCTACAGACCGATAAGTTACTGGATCGTAAATATTACAAAAAACTACATTACTTTCTCCTGGGCTAACGGCGATCGTCAGTGGATTACGCATTTGCTCAAAAATAAGAGCATCTAAAGATAACAACAAACTTTGGGAAAAGTAAGATTCACTTCCTGAACGAATAATATAAGGTTTATCTGCCAAAATATATAAATCATTTTTTTCAACTATCCCGAATCTAGTTTCAACCTTTTTATTAAGTTCTATCCCAGTTATCACCCCAGTCAAAGCTTTGTCATAAATGGGAATTTTTTGCTCGTTTTCTGAGAGCATATACCAACAATAATCATTGTCTTTTTTCACAAAGACATATTGAGGTTTTGGAATAGCTCCGAATCCTAATTTAACTTCCATATTTTTGAACGAGTTTTCTTAAATTAATTTATTTAGCAGCAAGCTTTCACGATTTGTACCGTTAAGCCATAAGTTCCTTTATATATAATTCCCTAGACAGGAATTAAATTAACATTAAGGCAGCCAAAGTTACGGTTTTTTTGTGCATCATTCATAACTTTTCTCACCCCAGAGATGTTGAGTATTAACATTGATTTTTTAGACTTGACAAGACTGTACTTTTCTGAAAATAAATATCTTAATATTTCTTAAATATTACCTAGTTATATTGATGCAGCTTAGAGATTTGAAGAATTTTAGACAATAATTTGGTAATTTAATAATATTTTACAAAGTCAGATTAACTTGCTCTCAAGTGGTATTGGCTAACGAGGGAAAGGTGGGAATTTAATTGCGTAGGCGTAGCCCGTCGTAGACATCGCTAATTTCAGTGGTATTTGCAACATAAGGCTGTATATAACTCTGTCTAAGCTTGAGACTGCACCCTAATCTGTTGAAAATGACTGGTTTTAGAATCAGATAATTCTATGAAAACTATTTAAAAAAGGGAATTACAGCTTTTTGTATTTTGTAACTATTTTTATAAAAATAG
>NZ_JACKZU010000066.1:0-26173 GCF_014222165.1 Nostoc sp. 2RC | reverse complement strand
CCAGAAAATTTTAAAAAATTTAATAGCAAGTTTAAAAACTATTTGTCTCAATGGATTAGGCAATGTTTTCTATTGTTTAGGAAATTATAGCAAGGCAATTGATTACCAACAGCAGAGCTTGGCTATTGCCCAGGAAATAGAAAATCGTCATATAGAGAGAATGGCATTCACAGGTCTGGGGCTTGCTTGGAATGGACTAGGTAACTATGCTAAAGCAATTGAGTACCAGCAGCAGAGTTTAGCTATTGCACGGGAAACTCAAAACCGATTGGGAGAGGAGCAAGCTTTGGGGAATCTGGGAATCGCTTACTTTTATTTAGGTAACTATGCTAAAGCGATTGAGTACCAGCAGCAGAGTTTAACAATTGCACGAGAAATTGGCGATCGGCGAGGGGAGAGGGCTTCTCTAGGAAACTTGGGAAGTGCTAACGATGCTCTAGGAAACTATAGTCAAGCCATTGAGCATTACCTCCAGTGTCTAGCGTTCGCACAAGAAATTCAAGACCGCCCACAGGAAGGACAGGTTTTGGGAAATTTAGGAGCCACTCATCATGCTTTGGGAGACTATCGTAAAGCAATTGATTATCACCAGCAGCGTTTAGCGATTGCACAAGAAATCCAAGATCGTCATGGTGAAGGGCAAGCTCTCGGAAATCTGGGAGCTGCCTACCATGCCATAGGAGATTATGACACAGCAATTGATTACCAGCATCGGCGTTTAGCCATTGCGCGGGAAATCCAAGACCGCCAAGGAGAAAAAGCTGCTTTGGGAAATTTGGGAAATGCATATTGTATAACCGGACTTTACACCCAAGCGCTTGAATACTATCTACAGTGTTTGGCCATTGCACGGGAAATTCAAGACCTTTGGGGAGAGGAGCAGACTCTGGGCAATTTGGGAACTTTTTACTATGCCATAGGAGATTATGGTTGTGCAATTGATTACCAACAGCAGCGTTTAGCTATTGCGCGGGGAATCAAAGACCGTCAAGGAGAGGGACAAACTCTGGGCAATTTGGGAGACGTTTACTATGCTATGGGAGATTATGACCAAGCAATTGATTACCAACAGCAGCGTTTAGCTATTGCGCGGGAAATCAAAGACCGCTTAGGAGAGGGGATTGCACTATGTAGTTTAGGGACTGTGCTAGTCCAACTTGAGCAGTATAAAAATGCTCTAGAATACTTGCAGGCATCATTGAAGATTTGTAAAGAGATTGATGATTGCTATACTGAAGCACACGTTCTCAAAAGTCTGGCAGAAATTTATCAGAATCTAGGTAATAGCAGTTTGGCTTATGAATGTTGCACTCAGGCTTTAGCGATCGCCACCGAGTTAGGTATACCCTTAGTTCAAGAGTGCGAGCAATTGAAAGAAAGATTGGATTGGTGTCAAGAAGCTTAGGAAGTAAGATGCTACGATCACCTGCTGAAAGTTAGTTGACGACTGGCTTTGCCTGTTTTCGGAGATGTCTAATCTCAACTTACGCCGTGCAAATGTAATAAATAGCCTTTAAATCCTTACCCTGTAATCAATCTGGCTTTTGACGCACATATTAGTGTACCCATGTAAGCCCTGGAACTATTGGTACAACTGGGGTAAGCTAAAAATTGGGGGGGTCAATGCCTCAAATTCTCAACGCATACGCCCCTTTGACAATTGTAAGGGCGTAAAAGCGATTCAAAAAACATTGAAAGTCGCTCAGGTCAACAGTTAGCTAATTTTTATATTTCCATTCCTTCTGACTTGGTTTTAGGCGCAGTAGCAACAGTTTGGCGTTGGGAAGAGGTTTTATATGAAAATACCCTGCCGTAGCTAAGATGACTATGGCAGAGTTTTCTTCCAGCTTTCAAGTTATCAACTTTGGGATTTTTTACCAGTAGTGAAAAGCTGACTATCAGCAAGTTGATAGCCAGTGCCATTGAAACAAAAATTCAATTGACGTAGCTGCTCTTGCTCGGTTTGCAGTACCTTAATGCACGGTAATGCCTGACCTCGGTTCTCTCCCACTGACAACAAATGCTTACCTGGTGGCAGATTGGAATTCAAGTAACTCAAGAATACCTGAGTAATTGGTTTGTCCTTTCTGAGCCAGTAACCAGTATGCAGACATCCCAAAGTACCACAGACATCAGGCGTATTCAAGTTCAAAATTGCGAACCTGCCGTCTTTTCCTTCCACACTCCAAGCCAGTATATTTTCAGCAGATGCTTTGGCATTCAACTCTGTATTTTCTACAATCACCTGTTCAATTACACGATCGGGCACAACATTAGCAGCTTTGTTCCAACTAACGGTTGCCGCATTTAAGCTACAGCCCCCTAAGCTAATGAGAATTGACAGCAACAAAAAGATGCCCAAACCAATGCGAAACCAATGAACCCAGTAGCGTACCCTCATAGGAGGTGCTGGTAATTGATATGCAGTTGTCTTCAATGGTTGAGACTGAGTAGGGGAGGCGGAGTCAGAATAAACTCCCTTTCCTTCCGGTGCTTGCCCAAAGTGTATTTTTGAATTGGTATCAGTATCAAATATTTCTTTTATCTCATGGGCTGAGGTAATAGAAGTTTTAGATAAATCTGTCATACTCTACCTCCAATTTTCAGTATTTTTAGCAGTGCTGATGTAGCTAAAATTTACATTGGGAGAACAGGTCAGCGTTCCATTATTGCTATTACTGTTGCGATAACTAGCTAAAGCGGTTTTGCCGTAATCTTTGAGACTGAGACGACCGAGGGCATCTGAGCCATTTCCATCAACTTTGCTGTAATCACCACCAAAATGCTTTTGAGCCACTCGTTCAATTAGGCGATCGCCCGTAAATGGCTGTCCTGTAGCCGGATCGATTTGCTCTTGTGTCACTTGAATTTTGTTAGCCATATCAGCCATAAATGCCCTATCTTGGTCGGCTGGAGGAAAAAACTCAAATAGTTCAGCCTCTGTTGGTTGATGCCCTTGCTCCACTTGACTCAGGAACTTTTGACCTCCAGGCTTGGCAACAATTAACTGCACTGCATAGGGGTTATAACTCATAAACTGGTAGCGACCAAGAGCGCGACCACAATTTAAACCCCTATCTGCACAGGTATGTATGCCAATGGCTTTGTAATCCCCGCTACCAGCGCTCTCAATTTCCGCGATCGCATTTGAGAGCGATCGCAAATCAATACCAGAGAATGATTGACCTGTTATCGTCCGACTACCATTACTAAACGTGCATGGATTAATCTTCTCTATTACTCCAGTACGGTTGGTAGTGCTAGCTTTAGGCTCTCTTGTAGCTCCAGTTGGTAGAGACGCAGTATTTGTCCTCTGTTCACTCAAATTGCCTACAAATATCAGAGAATTAACCTTGTAGCTGAAAAAAGGAACAGGCCCGATAAAATAAGGTGTACAACCAATTCGCCAAGCACAAAACCGAAAGAACAAAGCCGTATCTACCGTATCAGTCGTTTCATCCGGCTCCATTACCACCACCTTAAAAGCTTTACCAAATGGTAGCCGTCCTGTTGGTTCCCGACCGTTGTTCACTGCTTTCAGGATACCCCGTCCGCCCTCGACTTCTTGGTATTTACCGGAAATCCACTGTTTACCTTCCAACTTACTGCGATCGCTACGACCTGCATTTTCCAAATCATCCAATTCTAAATAAGCGCAGTCTTTTTGGGTACAAGGCACAGAAAACCCTTGCACATCGGAACCAGAAATCGTATTGTTACGGCGGTTTTCTGCTGGCCCATGAACTACATCAATCCGCATTACCAAATTACCAATTTCAGTGATGGGATTAGGCATTGATCCTAAAGGTACTTGTCCCAAACCAGGAATATCCGAAACATTGCTATTCATCCAACCTGTAAATTGTTGTAGCTGTACTGCATCTAAGTTAGGAATTGAAGAGATAGAAAACTCTGACAAATCGATTTCTCCCAACTTCATTTGCCCAACTTCATACTGTGTTAGTACCTGAGCTAGTGTTAAATTAGATGCAGCAATTCCCTTAGATTTTAGTAAGGTTGCAACAGGTGTAATATTGTTTACTTGTGTCTTAGCTAATTCGGGAACAACCTGAGCTAGATGGCTCAATGTCTGCTCCCCAATCAGAGGAAATTTACTCAAGGCAATTTTGTTTAAATCTATACTGTCAATGTCTGCGTTTGTCTCTGGTTGTGTGCCCAGAGCGATCGCTTGAATCGCCTGTAAAGAAAACTCCTCTGCCTGTAATGCTTCACTGATATCTCCTAACTTCAAATATTGGTCAGGAGTCATACCCACATTCCAAGTGCGACTCAGGTCATAACCCAGTGTTTGACTGTAAGGACTGCCATCAATTGCACCGGATTGACTGATACCTGGTAGCTGGGCTAGAGAAATGCGGCTCCAGTCTGGGAGCAAAACTTTAGTAGCAGGTAGTCGAGACTGAGGATTTGCAACTTCTACAATTCGAGTTGGTAAATTGCCATCACCAATTGTGTTAATTGTAGCTTGTGCAGCGATACTATAAATGATACAAGTTATGACAACCAGAAGAGATATCCATGCTTTTGGTATCTTCATAATTACAGCTTTAAAAATGACAGCAACTACACCCCACTAAGCAAAGTGATTTATTGACTAAAAACCCAATTACTTGTTGCTTATGGGGTGTAGGAAGAGAGTGAAAATATGACTTATAACTCTAGCTCTGGGGATGCTGACTGTTGACTTTTCTTAGACTTGTAACCGGAGCCAGAGCCATATCCTGGTAATTGAGGATTGGGATTAGCAGCCGATTCAGTGTAAGGTGTATCCCCAAGATTGATTTCAAAAATATTCTCTTGATAACCATCCCTAAATTGGTCTGCTTGCAAGGGATTACTACTATCTCCAGAACTTAATTGCTCAACACCGTAACCTTCAGATTGATAGCCACTGCCAGACTGATAATTACTACTGTCGTTAGTATCAAGATTTTGATTAATTGTGGGTTCGTTATTCATTGACATTACCTAAAAAAGCTGTATCAATGCCAGCATAAAAAGATTTATCTAATATCAGCCTTCACCTATTGGACATTAATTTTTTAGCCAATTGGCTATTTTTGGTGATGCGCTCATATCGAGATGACAAATGGAGCAAATGAATTTAATTTCACCAGAAGTAATGGCAGAAATCAGTGATGGTAATAGTACCAAACTGCCAGACAACACCCGAAAAATGCTGCAAATTCTGGCAAGTTTAAATACACCAAAAGAATTATTAGCAAGTCTTTTGGAAATAGCTGAATTTTCCCTACACCATGTTCGCTACCTTGCAGGGCCATTGATAATTCATCGCAGTCCTTGGAGTGATACGATTCCCCAATGGCTGAAGTTTGCTTGTATTCAGGAGCGATTGGAACTTATCTTCACTGAATACGAACAGGATCGGGTTGGTGTTTCCAGCACAGCCACAGAAGTTCTTACCTACATGATGCCAGCAACTTACGAAGCTCCTCTACATAGAGACTACGCTGACCTTTATCTTTGGGTAGGTAATGAAGTTTTAACCAAATACAATAAATTACCAAAGGATTGCAAGAGTTTTTATGAATTTATAGGTGATGGTGATACGAGCAATGCCAGCAATAATCGCATCATTCATTTTAATCAGGTAAAAAATGAATTCAACTATCTTAGCAGGTCAATTCGACGCAGCATAGTTAAACACGCAGCACAAGAGGGATGGGGTAAGCGTAATGTAAATGCCAAGCCTAACTTAGACTCGACCCAAAGCACTCCAACTCCTAAACCTTCATCAAATTCAACTGTGCAAATTAGCTTGTTCTAAATTTTCCAGAAATCCTCAGTCTATTCAAATTTTCATCTGAGGATTTTTCTGTTAGGGGGAACCATAAAAATAAATCTCCAGCCGGATTAAGGAATTACTCATTGTGTTGCCAGGATCGCTTGTATAACGGTGTTGAGAGTCGGCTCTTTATTCGGTGTCCGTCTATTTGTACTGATGAAACCGAACGCGAATTTATGTTGAGCGGAGTCGAAACACAGCGTATCGTAAAGCCTGTGGCATTTTAGGCTGCGCCAACGCTTAGGGCGCAGCCTCAGAAGAAAAGAGAAGGGCTGGAGATTTATTTACGCTTATGTGTCTTAAATGGAAGCGATCGCTTCTTTAATTATGAACATAAATTTTCAAGTTAGTCATCATGAATACTCAAGAAATTCAAGAGATTTTAAATCATCTCATCATTGGAACTACAGCCTTATATACCGTTGTGATGGTCGTTGATTTCGTTGTGGGAATAGTCCATCTGTGGCAGAATTTTACACTCAACATCGAATACCATACCAGCAACACAACATCTGAAGAATCACACATTGAATCTAGTGATATTAAGAAATCTCTCAACTTGGAAAATCAGAATCAATCAACTAACCGTATTACATCAAAACCCGAACTTCAACCAGACAACTTTATTAGCATTGATGTAGACAAAATTGATTTACGGACAGCCAGAAAAATTGCCACTGCCATAAAAAAAGCTTCAAAATCTAATCCTGACTTAATTATCAAACAAAAAGTCAACAATAAATGTGTTCCTTTAGCCTGGTTGCAAGCACAGATTAAGCATCGTTTAGAACTGGCACCAGAAATTGTCACACCCATTATTAGAGAATTAGTTCCTACTGCTTTTACATCTGTTCGAGAAAATATTCAGCATTCTAACATTGCAAAAACAGGTAAACGTAAAGTCAGTTAATCATATAAAGAGAGGAATATCGATATGGCGGTTATCGCTCGGATGAGAAGACAAAAGTACTTGCTGTATAATCTTCCCAGCAAAGTTTTTGTATCTCCCTCAACTGCACACCGCTATAGTATTACCTCTCTTTAATAGGTTTTCAAATCTTTGTAAAAAACTAAATATTTTGAAGTTGCTAGATATACAAGCTATCGCTTCTAGGTGAGAAATTCAAATTAAATTCATTATGGCTACAAGCTTAATAAATACAAATAACACCAGTATTTATACTCCACAATATACTCTTGTTTCCAATGTTTCAACTCTTAATTATGCTCTCCAACCTCTGTTTCAGGCAGAAGTTTTAGCCATAGATTGTGAAACAACAGGACTTGACCCTCTAACTGATTCTATTAGACTGATTCAAATAGCTGCACCAAACCGTCCGGTACTGCTAATTGATTTACCAGCTATTCCCAAAAGCGATCGCCCACTTTTAAAACAACTCCTTAGTAACTCTGCTGTCAAAATTGCTCATAATGCCAAGTTCGACTGGCAATTTCTCACACTCGCAGGACTTAAACCCTCTGGTCAATTCTTTGATACCCAACTTGCTTATAAAGTTCTAACCGCAGGATTAAAAACAAGCTCATCCTTGCAAAATATAGCTAAAAAGCTACTACACCTTCAACTAGATAAAACTCAACAAATCAGCGATTGGTGTAAACCTCTTAAATCGGTTCAATTGCATTATGCTGCCGTAGATGCTGCCATATTACTTGACCTTTATCCAATTCTCTTCAAGAAGTTAAAGCAGGCAAAGTTACTCAAAATTGCCCGACTGGAATTTCAGTGTATGCCTGTTGTAGCTCAAATGGAACTTAACGGAATGCTATTTGACTTGTCTCGATGGCAGATACTGGGTGCAAAACTAGAAGCTGAAAAAACAGATGCTTTAAACCAACTCAAGCAACTCCGTATTGCTAGCTCTCAGATGTCATTGCTGCCAGAACTGACAGATGCAGTCAACCCGAATTCACCTCAGCAAGTTTTGGCTGCTCTACAAGCTATTGGTATCAAAATTAACTCAACTAATCAAAGTAAATTAGTTTCTTTAGCTGCACAGTATCCCATAATTCAAGCATTGCTAGATTACCGCCGTCTATCCAAAATTATCGGCACTTTTACCGAGAAACTACCCCAGCACATCCACCCCAAAACTGGGAGAATTCATCCCAACTATTATCAATTAGGAGCAAAATCCGGTAGATTTTCTTGCCGCAAACCACCTCTACAAAATATTCCCCGTGATGAAGCAGCTCGTAGCTGCTTTATTGCTGCCCCTGGCTATAAAATTATCAAAGCCGATTACTCCCAAATAGAACTACGAATTATGGCTCGGCTCAGTAGTGATACAAAGATGTGCCAAGTCTATCGCCAGGGGGCTGACTTACATCGATTAACAGCATCTCTAGTAACTGGAAAACATATCAATGAAGTGACTGAAGAAGACCGCAGACTAGCAAAAGCAATAAACTTTGGATTAATTTTCGGTATGGGCGCTGCCAAACTCCAAATTTACGCCCAAGTAAAATATGGGGTGGCAATGACATTAGAACAAGCAAAAGCTTTCAGAAAACGATTCTTTGAAGCTTATCCTGGAATAGCTAGGTGGCATGAAAACATCAAACGTAAATACATCCAAGGCATTAAGGAAAGTCGTACACTAGCAAACAGACGACGGAGATGGGTAAACAAGCCCCGACTATCAGAGCTATTTAACCATCCAGTACAAGGTTTAAATGCCGACATCAACAAATTAGCTATGGTAAAACTTTCAACGACCTTAGCTAAATTCAGAACAAAACTCATCTGTGTAAGACATGATGAAATTGTACTGGAATGTCCAGAGACTGAAGTTGACCAAGTTAGCCATATATTACACAATTGTATGGTTGCTGCTGCCCAAAAGTTTCTTAGCCCTATTCCAGTTGTTATAGATATTGACATCCTCCCCAACGTATAGACGGATGGGGATTCCTAAGAATTACTTCTTAGGTTTTCTGGTTGCTCCCAAAAGGGTTTTCGGCACTTGGCTAGGTATCTCTACCCCCGCTAGTTCGCCTGCACAGACAGTTTCCATTCCCCGATTGTCCACGGGTACTACATTCAATCCACGCAACAACACCATCTCGGCAGCCGCATGATCTCGATGAGTTCGATAACCACATTCAGGACAAATATGCTCTCTTTCGGAGAGTGGCTTTGTCACAGTCGCTTGACAACGCGGACAAGTCTGGCTAGTACCGTTGGGATTGACGCGCATGAAAAATACGCCCCGTTTCCAACACACCCATTTAAGCAAGTCCAAGAATGCACCGAACGAAGCATCAACGCATTCTTTGCGGAGCATCCCTCGGTTAAGACCAACCGTGTTGAGGTCTTCTGCAAAGATAGTTTCAGCTTGGTCACAAAGCTTGTGAGCGGTTTTGAGATGGAAATCCTTGCGTTTATCGGCAATGTGATGGTGTAACCGCGCTACTTTGATTTGAGCTTTTTCCCAATTAGCAGAACGTTTTTGTTTTCGTGCAGCCCGACGTTGCAGCAATTTCAGCTGGCGGTGTTGGGAGCTGAGAAACTTAGGACGTTCAAAAAAGCTACCATCCGAGACAGTTACAAATCGCTCCAATCCGAGGTCAATTCCAATCGCTATACCGTGAACGGGAACCTCAGGAACCGACACGTCAGATTGAATCGAGACAATCACATACCATTGTGTTCCACGAGCCTTCGACAAAACTCTTGCCTGTTTGACTTTAAACCCGTCAGGGATGGGGCGACTCAAACTAATTGGCATACTACCAATCTTAGGCAATTTAATCTCATATCCATTGATCGGGTTGTCTTGGAATTGTGGGAACAAAAAAGATTTGAACTGTCCAAACTTCTTAAACCGAGGGAATCCAAACCCACGCTTTTGAAAAGACTCCCAAGTATCATGCAATCTACGAATCGTGGTTTGCAACACTTGAGAATGAACGTTTTTAAGTTCTGTCCAAGATTCTTTAAGTTTGGGCAAATCGTTTTGCTGACGATGATAGGACGGAAATGGAGTGTTAGCGGGAATAATGTACTCTCGCTCAATCGAACACCTGTCTATCATGCATTTACGCGAATTTATCCAATCTTTCAATTCACGCAAGGCTCGGTTGTAGACT
Organism: Nostoc sp. 2RC; assembly: GCF_014222165.1. Taxonomy (NCBI): domain Bacteria; kingdom Bacillati; phylum Cyanobacteriota; class Cyanophyceae; order Nostocales; family Nostocaceae; genus Nostoc; species Nostoc sp. 2RC. The sequence continues at coordinate 16,236 of NZ_JACKZU010000066.1, read as the reverse complement.
TGGCGCGACGTTTCCAGCCATTCAAGCATCAGTGCCGATTGGTTAGTGTTTGGATAAATTCGGTAAGTGTAATTTATTGTCAACATATAAATATTTTCCCATATAGATATACCAGTGGTAACGCTATGCCAAACAAGAGATTGACAATTTCTCGTCTACCCACAAGGGGTGTACCTCGCAATTGTCCGAAGCACCATTCCCACCCTATCCACTATTTCTGGCTATTCCTGAATCGGTATTCTAGCCATTATAAATAACAGAACTATTTTAACTATATCTGCTTACGCAGATTGAGAGTGAGTCAAGAGTTTAAAACCCGCTTAATTGGGTTTTATTTGTCTGTCTATAAACTCTGTGACTGACAAATACCTGATGTAATAAATGAGTTTAAATATTTACATATTTGAGGTGTATCAATGTCTAACCCCCGGATTTTAGGGGCAAGAGAAATTCATCTAATTTCACTCTACAGTCACTGGGAATTTGGTATGAAACCAGAAGAATTTTATGCCAAATGGAATGTGAGTTATGAACAAATTGCCTTAATATGCTGTCGTTCTGATTCTACGGTCCGAGGTTGGTTTAAGCAAGGTAAATTTAGACGCTATCCTCAGCCTAATGATTTACGACATTTGGCATTCATGGACTTTTTACTGGAACATTTTGAAGAAGTTCCCGAACAACTTTGGCAATTGCTATGTCTGACTCATTCGCCTTGATATCAATAACATTTCTATTCTACATATAGCAATCCGGTTTGATTACTGAAAGGTTTTTAAAACAAAAGCTTTGCCCTGCAAGGTTTTCAGACTCAGTACACAATATTTCATTCCAGTCGGAACGCTATATATCTGTCCAATAAATCTAATGCACGCATAATTATAATTGTCAATATCAATTTGACCTGTCTTTGAGTATACCTCCTCGTTTAAGGTAAATATTGGCGATTTTAAAGCACATAGCATGGTTATTTTACAGCATTTTTAAGGGGTAGAATATGACTTATTCTGAGCAATTAAAACCGTGGTGTATTGTCCGTGATATTCCCAATCAAGAAAATATTGTTGTGACAAGATTTCGCCGACGTGATGATGCTGTTGCTTATCTACAAGTGTTGAGGCAGTCAGGCAGAGATATTGCTTTTCAAATCATTTTTAATGCTCAAAACGTCAATATGCCACGGGAAAATAAAGCTTTGAACAGTTCCTTTTGAGAAGATTTGAAAATAATAAAAATACTAACTTGCCGGATGATATAACCCCGTATTTTCGTTAAATTCCCACCCCATACCCGATTTATCCTTGCCCTTGCACCATGCCACAAAAAGCGGTGGGTGCAGTTTAATTCGCTGTTCGCGTACTGTTTCTTGACTTACACCAAGTCTGGTAGCTAAGTTTTCTTCGGTTAATGGTTGGATTCGTGGACTTTGCCTTTGATAGGATGAATTGTTATAGTACGATTTCTTGCTCCGTCTCGGTTGGTTGTTGAGATAATTTTGAATTTTAATAATCGCTTCAGCCAACTGTGTCATTCGGGCTGTTATCTGTTCAATTTTTTCTGATAAATCGCCGAGATTATCGATTGCTCCGATTTCGTTGCTCTTAGATTCATTTGAAAACTGTGACTCCAGCTTATCAAGTCGTGAGCAAATAGCTAATATCGTTTCATTCGTATAACCGAGGTTACTATTGTTACCAGCAACCAAGTACTCCTCAACACTTGCCTTAATCTTAGAGTCCAAGCGTTTATCTAAATCATTGCCACCAATTGCATCAAGGTCATCTAGGGAATCATCTAGGTAGAGTTCGATAAATTGGGTGAGCGTGGCTGTTGCCGTCGTCCCTTTCGACTTACAACGGGCGATAAACTGCTCCCACATCTTTTGGTCGCAGTTAAAAGATGCCAGTTTCTTGTTTTTCCCTGTTTGGCTCATGTCTAGGTACTATCTAGGTAAATCTGGACTGTCCGCGACCGAGTGAGCGTGTCATCCATCTTGATAACTACCTTGACACTATCATGGTGCGCATGAGTGCGATTGCTTTTTTACCTATGTTTGCTTTTTTTACGCAGTGCGTGAGAAGTCCCAACACGCCCAACATGGTGAATGTACTTTGCAGTTGTCGCTGGAGAAGCATGGCCCAAATCTGCTTGCAAGTCAAAATCAGAAGCTCCATTTTTCTTAGCCAGCGTTGCGTGAGTGTGGCGCAGAAAGTGGGCGCTGAACTTAATTCCCGCACAAGCAGAAATTTCTTCCATCATCAGTCGCAACCCGCGATCGCTTAAAGGTTTACCCCTATCCCGCCGACTGGGACTAGGAAACACCGGCCGATCGTTGCCTGCATCGCCACGGTAATCCAGTAACACCGCACTAGTCTCCGGATCGAGACTAATGGTTCTAGTTTTATTTCGTTTCCCCGTCACAGTTAACAACAGACAGTCCCCATCCTCCCGAAACTGCCGCCAAAATAACCCCGGCGTAATTACGCGCTTACCATAATCAGAAGTTTGCCGCGCAATTTCTCCTGCCCTCACCCCACTGTAAAACATGAGAGTAAACAGCAGCCAATGCATCTTATTAGTATTGTGTTGCAAGTCTACTGCCATCGCCGCTTTTTCCAACTTAGCAATCTCGCGTTCCGACAGAATGCGCTCTGCGAGCTTATCGTCCCACTGGATGCTTAAGTCCTTGCCCAAGTCGATAGCAAAATAACCAATAGAAGCTCTAGTACCCCACTCCCACAAACTTTTAATCGCCGCCGTGTATTTAGCCGCAGTATTTTTACTAATTCCATAAGTATTTTTATTTCCCCGTACTGGCTTTTCATCCTTGAGCCAAGCCAGATAAGCGTGTAGATGGAATAACGTTACCATCCTCAAATCAGATATCCCAAACTGCGACTGCATATAATCGACAAGCTCATAACCAATTTGCCGATATGCCCGTCGCGTTTGGTCGCTTTTAATAGTGACAGAATGCACCCATAGCTCAATTAGCTGCTCCGTCGAATTAATTCTCTGGCGGTTGGGAAAATAATAATCCACAAGCGCAACACGAGCTTCATCAAGCGGCAGAGTCACCACCTCCACAGCAAGTGATTCCACGCTTAATACAGGTAAATTTTCCATAAGATAAATCCCCAACCCCCACTGATAATTATGATGCCGAGAATCACAATTCCCGGTATCTTTATGATAGTTGTTTCCAGGAGACGATTAAATTGCTCATCTAGAATCATCTATATCGTATATACGCGGATATCCCATATGCGATGATGGTAGTGGGGAAAGTTGGGGAAGTAAGGGGAGATAGGGAGGTAGGGGGAGTAAGTAAATATTAGAACTCGAAGCAAATGGTTAAAGAACTGGTTAGAAATCACTTCTCCACAACAAAAGCGCGAGGGACTGGTGGAATATCCGCAGATAAATATAAAACTTCTGTCTGAAAAAGACCGGGAGTTGGTGAAGCAGGCCAAGCAGCGTGCTGAGGAGTTGCGCCTCACTTTTAAGGAGTTTGTGCTGGATTGTATTAGAAATGCACTTGTGGAAGAGAGTCCGGATGATGCAGATAGTGCAACTGCTGCCGAAATTGAAGCTTTGAAAGCTCAAATCGCCGCCCTGGAAGAGAAGGTGAATATTCCTTCTGCGACCAAAACGGAAGTACATACCCTCCAGGAGCGGTTAAATCAATTGCGGGTGGGGATTTCAAATGAAATTAAGAAAGATAGGGAGCAACTTGCTTCTTTAACGCTGGCGATCTCCCGACTTGAAAGCCAAATTGAACAGTTGGTGCCTTCCTTAAATCTTCAGGTAGATGGCGAAGGTGATGCCGACAGTGATAGCGATTGGATTTTTGGGGAAGGCTCAGGTAGTTTGGGAGGAGAAGATGTTGAGGATACCCGAACTGATGGAGCATGATGGGAGAAAATGGAAATTAATAGTTTAGGGATTAACAAAAATCGGTTATTGAATACTTATGTAGACGAGACGTGATAATAGTTACCTAAATCTTAGGTATTGCTTTTTAAATAAATTGTTGATGAAATTCCCCTGCTTTAAGACGCACGATAATTTCGACTAGCTAGGAAAGGATAATAAATGACTTGCCCTGATGAGTTAGTTTCTATACTGGACCGCATTCTCGACGGTAGTGCAGATGAGGCGGATATTGCCATATTGCGTCAATCCCTCAAAGCAAGCGGTGGTCAAAATGTTGTGCAGTTGGGGAAGTACAACGTCAATCTTGGTGAAGGGAAGGATATTCATATCGGCGACAAGGTTTATCAAGGAGCCGACGCACAGACTATTCGCAGCATAATCCTGGAAGTATTGTCCCAGAACACGCGAAAATTAGAAATCCACTGGCACAATATCAGTCAAGCTATGCTGTCCGAGCAGCAGCCACTCACGACAAATCCGCTCACATCAGGCGAGGGAATTACGTATCGAACAGAGCAGGTGTATGTGCCTTTGGGGCTGGTGGAGCGTAAAAAGCTAACTCGGCGACGCGAGGATGTTTCACCAGAGCAGGGTTCGGAACTTTACCGAGAAACGGAAATTACCCAAACGTTTGAGCATCAGCAGTTTCTAGAGCAGGTGTTGAGGCAGAGGCTAAGCCCCCAAAGTCAGAGAAGACACATTGCAATTATTGGCGAACCAGGGGCGGGGAAAACGACGCTGTTGCAGCAGATTGCTCATTGGGTATCGAGAGAGATGGCACAGTCGGTTGTGATTTGGGTATCTTTAGCTCATTTGGGATCGCGTGAACTGGAATCATATTTGTTAGAGGTATGGTTGCAAGCAGTAGCCCGGAAAGTCGGACAAGCCAAAGCATCTACCCAGGTTGAAGATGATTTTGTAGCTCAGTTTAACCAGGGGTTGGTGTGGCTGTTGCTGGATGGTGTTGATGAAATGCAGGCGACGGTGGGCAACCCGTTAGGGGAGATTGAGCGGCAAATTAAGAGCGGTACTTTGCTACAAGAGGCGCGGATTGTGCTTTCCTGTCGGTTAAATCTTTGGGACGGTGGTAGTAACCCCCTGTATCCTTTTGATATTTATCGCACCCTGGAGTTTTCTTATCCCCAGCAGGTGGAGCAGTTTATTGGCAATTGGTTTGGCTCTCTACCTTCAGCAGAAACGCAGACAGGGCAACGGTTGTGTGCGGCGTTGAGGGAATCGGGTAAAGAGCGAATTCGAGATTTGGTGAAAAATCCGTTACGGCTGACGCTGCTGTGTTTCAACTGGTATTTGGGTGAGGGGAAGTTACCAGAGACGAAAGCGGGGTTGTACGAGCAGTTTGTGGCGGATTTTTATGAGTGGAAGAAGGGGCTGTTTGCGACTACAGGGGAGCAGCGCAAGCAGTTGAATGCGAAGTTGGGAGAGTTGGCGCGGGAGGCGATTGATAAAGAAGCAACGCGGTTTCGGTTGCGGCAGGAATTTGTGTGCGAGTATTTGGGTGAGCCGGATGATCCAGATTCCTTGTTTAGGTTGGCGTTGCGGTTGGGATGGTTGAATAAGGTGGGGGTGGATGCAGACAATCCCAGGAAGGGGGTGTATGCGTTTTTCCATCCGACATTTCAGGAGTATTTTGCAGCCAAAGATTTTTGCGATCGCGCTGATTTTGCCAATCTCGCCAAGCACATAGGAAAAAAAACTTGGAATGAGATATTTATATTATCTGTAGAGATGACAAATAACCCTGATACACTACTGCGGTTAATGAAAAACCAAACAGACCAGTTAGCCAGTTCATATCCAAAGCTACAGCAATTTTTGAACTGGATATATCTGAAAGCTGAATCTGTAGAAGTACCTTGAGGTGATCCTAACCCCTTTATTTTCCCTTGAGTCGATCAAGCTCCTGCTGAATTTTCTGATTTTCGTCCCAAAATTGCTTCACCTCAGTATGTAACTCAGAGTTAGTTTTCTTCTGCGAAGAAAGCTTAAATTTAACAATCTCTTTATTCTTTAACAAAGCAATTATGAATTCTGTCACTTTTTTTTCATCTTCCTCAGACATTGATGACCAAACTTTCACTATTTCAGCTTTCCCGCGTGCTTCTACATCAAATGTCTCTTCATTTTTTTTAGCTCTTTTTATTAGTTCTGCTACTATCATGCTGATTAAAAAATATGTTTCACTTACTTGATTTCCAATTTGTTGAGTGAGTCCAGAAAGGTTGTCTAGACTTAGCTGACTGAGATAATTTCGTAGTTCTTCTCGACTTAGTTTGCTGAAATAATTTTTTAATCCTTCAAGTTTTATTCTTATTTGATGTAGAAGATAATTCTCATCTTGATTTTCAGATTTGTTCATAATTCTGCCCTTGGAGGTTTTATCAAGGTTTAGTCAGACAATATTTGGCACTGATTTACTGCAATGTATCATCTAAAGGTAATAGTAAATTTGCTTCAATCTCTTCTTTTGTAGTATGAATGTCACAAGAAGCTTTATCCAAACATTCCACGAGGAGCTTATTAGCTTCAAAATATATTTGTAATTTTTTAATCTCGTATTCGTTAAATTGCCAGTTGTAACCAATATCTCGATATTTAATTAATATAGCTCTCAACTTCTCAGTCCAGTTCAAGCCATTTATTTGCCACCATTTAAGCAATTCTATATTGCCTAGATTGAGAAGTTCTCCCATGAGAACATTCAATGATTGCTCTAACTCAGAGTTGGGATTGCAAAATATAAATTCATTAGTAAGAATATCTTTAAAACAGCTAGCAAGGGTAAGGAGATAAAGATTAGTATCAGGCAAGTTGGGATCGAGAGAGAGTTTTTCATTGATATCGATTGCAAGCGTGAGGATGGCAGTGAGAGCGCGATCAAGAACTAAGTTGTAATCAACGATAGATCTGCGTTCATAATCAAGGGCAATGGTAAAAATATAGCTGAGAGACAACTTAGGGTTGAGAGTCTCGGCAAGAGCATTGGCACAGTCGCCAATATAGTCGCTATTACGGTTTAGATTTAGCGCGTGATCAAAGGTGTTTGCACAATAAAAAGCTCGAATTGAAGCGCGAAGCCTGCTGTAGTTAGGATTCATAGACTGATCGCAATAGCTTCAACTTCCGCTCCACCGATAAGTCTCATCCTGCTCAACTTTCTCCCATTTGTCCTTACTGTTCCAACAATAACTCCAACCCCTCCTCGATGCGTGATAAGTTAAGGATTTTTTGGGTTTGTCAAGTGGCACTTTTTTTTGATGACGCGTAGGCGTAGCCATCTGTACGCATCGCTAGTCCAAAAATTGTGTTTTTCACCCCTGTTTTCGACAAAATTTTAAGCACTATATTCCCCATAACGGCATCTTACCGTGTAAACTTTGAATGCTGTCGTGGATGCGCGATCGCACTTGTTGCACTAAGTCATCAACTCGATTTGTTACCCTTAATTGGACTTTTTTTTAGATTTTTGAATACTGGGGTATGTTCCTCTGGGATTCCTTGCAGAGCGATCGCATCACAACCACTTAGACAATAAAACATTGGATGTATATTATTATTATATATTTCTAAATAACGTATAATTTTTAGCTTATCTACCCATAGATATATGCAACTAAAAAAACTGACTATCTCTTCACTACTATTTTTTCTAGGTCTCACATCAATCATCCTACCAAATGATTTTTTGAGGATAGCTGGAAATCCACGTACCTTGGCTCAGACTCCAATCGAGCAGCAAAAAGAAATTTCCTCAAAGATAGAGTTGTTAGAAAGTAGAGAGCGATCTGTTGTAGCAGAACTCAATCAATCTGGTACTTCCTCTAATTATGACAGTAATTTTGGTACTCTATACGACATTGGATTTGAATATTTTAAATTAGCTCAACTCTCTGAAAAACTTGGTTATCTTTCCCAAAAAAATACTGCTTTAGCGGGTGCAGAACGTTTACTCACTATACTTGCAAGTAAACTCAGTGTTTTTTCATACAAGCCTACGCTTAGGGAATGTAACTCTAGCACATCACCAGATGGTTTTAAATTTAGTTTTACTTGCTCAATAAACGGTGGTGATGCTTCTTCGGCAATTCTTAGATACCAAACAGGGCCCTTAGAGAATAATACTTTCAAACTTCTTCAACAGGTTTATATTGCACAAAATCGCCAAGAAGATGCGTTATTAGCTGCTGAATACGGTAGAACAATCCAGGTAGATAAAAATATTTTACTTAATTTAAAGGGCAATTGGAAAAAATTTGTCAAAGATTCATCTCGCAGGTTAAGCATTAAGCATATAAAAAAGATTGCTAAAAATGAAAATTCTACAATTGTTAGCTACTCTATTATTTCCGACGAGTCTGCTCCAGGTCAAGTGAATATTCCACCAGCAAGTAAGCTTTATATTTGGGTTATTCGTCCTACAGGACAAATTTCCTTTGTTAAGCAGCCTATTCAATTGGAAATCTTGCAGGATGATGGACAGAATCGCTCATCTACTGAAAACTGCAAACCTTCAACTGATTTTTCGGATGATTGCCGTGGAGAGCAATTGACTGCCTTAGCACAGGGTATTGCAAAACTTCGTAGCTCTCTTGGAGTCAGAGAACGTGGTACAACCTCAAAGGTCCTCTCTTCACTTACACCAAAACAAATTACAGAACAAAATAGGCAATTAAATCAGCTTTATCAGCTTCTAATTGCGCCTATTCAAGATTTACTACCTTCTGTTTCGCAAGAACGTGTAATTTTTATACCACAGGGATCACTTTATTTCATTCCCTTTGCAGCTCTCAAAGATTCATCTGGAAAATATCTAATTGAAAAGCACACAATTCTGACAGCTCCTAATCTGCGTGCATTACTCTTAAGCAGTCGCAATCGAGAACGGAGTTCCTCTCGTAGCAAATATGCTTTAATTGTGGGAAACCCAACGATGCCCACTATTAAGCCAGATAATGCTATTTCACCTCAAAGACTAGAACCTTTACCAGGAGCAGCCAACGAAGCAATAGAAGTTGCCCAGCTTTTGAAGAAAAAGGAATTTGATGTTGATCTGCTAACAGATAATCAAGCGGATGAAAATAGAGTGACTCGTCGAATGCGAGATGCAAGAATCATTCACCTTGCAACCCACGGTATTATCGATACAGGCTCACACATACCTTTTCCTTTTGAAGATTTATATCCGCCTAAGATAGCATCAGGTGCAGTCGCACTCGCTCCATCCAAAGATGAGGACGGTTTGCTTGATGCGGCTGAAATCATCAAAATGAAACTTCGGAAAACTGACCTTGTTGTCTTAAGTGCTTGTAATACAGGTCGGGGACCTCTAACACCAGGAGGAGTAATTGGATTGCCATTCTCATTTAGTGTTGCTGGAGTTCCCAGCATTGTTGTATCTCTTTGGTCAGTACCAGATGATTCGACCGCGCAGTTGATGACCAAGTTTTATGGACATCTTCTCAATGACCCAAACACAGATAAAGCTCAAGCATTGCGTCGGGCGATGCTGGAAATGATGCAAAAAAATCCTGAGAATCCTAAAGAATGGGCAGCATTTACACTTGTTGGTTCAGCTAACTAAAATTACAGATTTAAACCCTTAATTATCTGAGTTATTAGTTTGCAAAACTAGTAATTTTTCTAAGTTAGTACGAATTTGAACCGTTATGGGATGATCAAAACCAATTTGTGTCTCCAAAATTTCTATTGCTTGAATGTATAAGGGTTGTGCTTCCGAAAAACGGTTCTGCTCTCGGTAAATTTTCGCTAAATTATTGAGGCTAATTGCTACATAAGGATGTTTTTCACCTAACAACAGTTTTCTCATATTGAGTGACTGTAAGTAAAGAGGTTCAGCCTCTAAATAACGTTCTTGCAAGTCATACATATACCCCAGATTATTCAAACACGTTGCAACATTTGGATGTTTTTCACCCAACATTTTCTTTTGTAATTCCAAAGCTTGAAAAAGCAGAGGTTCAGCTTCCAAATATTTTGCTTGAGCAAGATAGAGCATTCCCAAGTTATTTAAACCATCTGCTACGTTAGGATGCTCTTCACCTAGCAATTGTTTAGAAAGTTCCAATGCCTGTATGTAGAGAGGTTGTGCTTGATTGTATTGCTCTTGTAAGTTATAGCAGTATGCTAAATTACTAAGGCTTGTGGCAACACGTGGATGCTGAACTCCCAGTAATTTTTTCCGCATTTCTAACGCTTGAATAAATAAAGGCTCTGCTTCGTGATAGCGTCCTTGCTCGTTGTGGAGCATTGCCAGATTATTTAGACAATCGGCTATCTCCGGGTGTTCATTTCCGTATGTTTGTTTCCATATTTCCAATGCTTGTGTGAATAGAGTTTCTGCTTGTATGTATCGTCCTTGCTTAGAAGCAAGTACAGCCAAACTGTTAAGACTATCTGCTACATTAGGGTGATTACTTCCTAGTAGATGTTTTCGCATTTCTAATGCGTTCATATATAAAGATTCAGCTTCTGTGTACCGCCCTTGAGATTGATAAATTCTTGCCAGATTACTGATGCTAGTTGCAATCTCAGGGTGTTCAGTTCCAAGTCGCTCTTCTGCTTTGATACGGCATTGCTCGTACCAAATTTCTGCTTGATTATAGAATCCTTGGCTTTCGTAGAAACGACCTAAACCTGCAAACGGCTGAATGAGTTCTTGATCGCTTAGGTAATTAATTAAGGTTGTCCCAGCTTCAGCAACATGAGGCATCATTGGTGTCATCTGCAAGAGAAATTTTAGAGTAGGTGACTCTGGAATTTGTTGAGCAATTGATGCCATAACTTGACAAAATTTCTGTTTTTGAGCATCTGCTTTATCTATCTCAGAATATTTTTCTTGCAGAAATTCTCGAATGAGTCTATGTAATTGATAAATACTGTCTGCCTTACGTTGTAGAAGGTGTAGATTCACTAAATTGTCATCTCGGATCTCCTCTAAGTCATCTGGATCTTCATTGGAAGCAACCTGTTCAACTAACTTCCAAGGAATAGGAGTGATGGCAAACAAGCTCAATAGAAAGGCTAAGTTCTTTGTTGAGTCATCTAAAGTATCCCAACTTAAGTTAAAGGCTGCTGACACTCCCAGTGGTTTCGTCATGTCAGAGTCTGGTTTTTGCAGCGATCGCTCTTCTAAGCGTTTCTTCTCTAATCTTTGCTGGATTTGTGCAATGGATAAATCTGGTTTGCGATCTAGGTATCGCCCCACCAATTCTAGCCCTAGAGGTAAATAGCCTAACCAGCCACAGAGTTGTTTAGCGTCATTTAAGGTTTCATGAATACGATCTTTTCCCACTAACGATTCCAGTAGCTCTAATGCAGAGGACTCATCCAAAACCTCTATTTCCAGTTGTTTAACTGATTTACCTAGTCGCAATTGAGTTGTAATGAGTACTTTAAAGCGAGCTTCTGATGGCGGTAGGTAGGGTTTAATTAGTTTGTAATCTATGACATCATCAATAATAACTAGCACTTCTCCGGCTTGCCAGTGCGACCAACAAAACCCAACTTGACCTAGTAGGTCTAATTCCTCTGATGGGTTGAGTTGTAGACGCGATCGCCCAAATTGAACAATTTGAGACCCAATATTCAAACCTCTTGCCTGTAACCAGCAAATTCCCCCCAAATATTGTAGCTTGTACTTCAAGGCATATTGCAAAGCCAGTTCGGTTTTGCCAATTCCACCCATACCCGTGATTGCGGTCACAGTAATTCTTTGGTTGTCTTGGAGCAATTGGTACAGGGTATATAACTCGTGATTTCGACCAATAAATTCCACCACACCGCTGCGAGGTAAGTTTTCAACAATTCCAGTTGCTTTAGGAAGTTGCTTTTGAACAACCTCAATAAGTGCTTGAATTGCGTCATCATTCCACGTAACAAAGACGCGATCGCCAATCTGAATATCCTGTCCCTGACCAATATTGACGTTGTATTTGCCTAATTGTAATAATGCCTGATTATTGCCTTCCTTCAGAAATTGACGCAAAGTAGTGATATCTGCCTCAGCCTGCTTGCCTTCGACAAGGCGATCGAGAAGGTTACCTAGTTCCTCAGAGTTCATCGTTTTGTATAATCCTCATTGCGCGATCGCCTGCACTTAAAATTTGACGCAGAGTTTCTATATCTGCTTCTGTGTGGATTCTGCTGACAATACAGTCAAGAATGCTGTTAATGTCGTTATAACCGCCATCTTGCATAAGTTTTTGGTTTTATCTTACACAATTCAACACCTAAAACATTTAAGCTTTTCTTTAGCTTTTTTGGGCTTAAAAGCTGATAATAATTGGTTCTACCTCATATTCTGATACATATTAGAAATATCTTTCTATTAGCTTTCGTTTGCTAGCAAAATACTCTTGTATTGTAAAAATTATACTTATGAACCAAAAAATATTTAGGAATCGCAGTATCTACCTTTGTAGATTGTGTTGATATCGCCAAATGCTGATTTAGTAAAACGAAAGTTTCAACAAAGGAGACGGTGCAGATGAACGATGAGCTAACCCCTCCAAATCCAGAACAGACGGATGCTTTATTATCTGACTTGCTACAAGAAGTTCAGAAATGGGAGGGAACTCTCGCTGGTGGTACAAAACTAGGCATTGGGGCGGAAGCTGTTGACAGTCTGTTTAAAACAAAGGTCAGTTTTGGCAATCCTCAAGACAAGTTAATTCGCCTCACAGAGGAGACATTTAAAAATAGCGGTACTGAACTGATTGACATTTACAAGCAGCAGATGCGCGACCAGTTCGACTTTTATTACATGACTCACACCGTAGATTTACGTCCTGAGCGAGGCGCTCAGTTTTGGCGGTTAACCTGCGAACTAGATTTTGGGCCCAAAGGAAGCAAAGAGCCAATTATTCAAAGCCTATTTCCATCTGATAAATGGCACTCAGTAATGAGTTTTGGTGTAGGGATAGATGTGGGCTTAGGTGGTGATTTGGAATGGAGTTTAGGAATCGATAGCTCCCAGTTGGCTCAATTGTTGCCATCAATTCCTGATAACTTGAAAGCAAGCTTGTCTACTAAGGATAATTTCAAGGCGTTCCTTGCTGTTCCAGCTTACAACTATCAACTTGGTTACTCAGAAATTATTACTAACGGTGAAGGTAACTCTCTGTGTTACTGGCGTATTAATGATGACAATTTACAACGAATTGGGACAGCAAAATTTGCAATCGTCTTTAAAGTATCCAAGGGAACTGATTCGATAACTGTGCGGGGTACGGTATGGGCGGAACCGAAGATGAACTGGTTAACTTCTACTTTAGAAGATGTAGCTGCTGCCTTGTCGGAGCGTTTTCAGAGATTGTTGGGACAAGGGGATGGTGCTGCAAGCCAATTCGCCCGTGGTGGTGCCGAATTCTGGACTTTAACACTTCCGAAATAAACCTAATTCACTTCATTAAAATGTATGTATTGCTACGGCAAGGGTAAAAGCTAGTTTTGATATGAATAAAATTTATTATACTTACCGCATCCGTATAGCTAACGTTGAGCGCGTGCAGGTAGAAAAGTGGGACGCTCAACACAAGCTTTTGGGAGAACCTTCTGGTGTCTTTCGTTACAAAGATAATTTAGAAGAAATTAACTCCCTGATTAATACAGCACGAAATGGCGAAATCAAAAACTCTAAGCAAGCGCGTCTGGTTGGAGAAGTGCTATTTAATACTTTATTTGACGATACGCTGCGTCAGGATTTTGTAAATTTCCATTTCCAGGTTGTACAGCAAGAAAGCCAACTGTTGCGAGTCGAACTAGGCATTGATGAGAAAGGAATGCCTCAGATTGCTGCATTGCCTTGGGAATTTATGTGCTTACCTGGGAGTGCAAACTTGGGTGAAATTTGGATAAGTACACATCCAAACTTGGTCTTTTCTCGCCGACCTTACCAATGGCATCCAGCCCCACCAATTCAGCTAGAACAGGGGGAAAAGTTAAGAATTGCATTGGCGATCGCAGCCCCAAAGGATTTAGGTACAGTTGAGTATGAAACAGTAAAATCGGTACTGGAAGACTTAGCAAAGGAGCAATCTGAACGTATTGAGTTATTGCCAATTGTCAATCCAGCCACTCCTAACGCTATTGATGCTCTGCTAGAAAAACAGCCCCACATTTTCCACTTTATCGGTCATGGTCGTTTGCAAGATGAGGATGGGGAAGAAGTTGGACAAATTGCTTTAGTAAAAAAAGTATTTAACACAGCATCATGGGTAGATGCTGGAGGTTTTGCTGAGTTACTAAATCGACATCGCCCAGGTATTGTATTGTTGCAAGCTTGTGAAAGTGGAATGTCCTCTGCATCACAAGCTTTTGTAAGTGTAGCCTCGAAAATTGTGCAGCAGAATATACCTGTAGTCGTGGCTATGCAGTACGAAGTATCTAACTTAACGGCAAGTCAATTTGCTTACGAACTCTACGAGAGATTAGCCCAAGATAACCCGGTAGATATTGCCGCGCAAAATGGACGACGTACAGTTGCACTCGATACGCAGTATCGCAAACGCGATTTTGCTACCCCTGTCATCTTCATGCGTGTGCAGGATGGGTATTTATTTAAACGTGAAGTTGTGAAAGATGAGTTGCAAGGTGATAAGGTTTCAAGCGAGTCTAGCCAACAGCCTGCTGCAAAAGGTATTGCATTCCAACTAGGTAAGTATAATGTCAATATTGGCGAAGGAAAAGATATACATATAGGCGAACGCATATATCAACAGAAATCTACATCTCTAGCCTCGGAATTGATTGCTACCTTAAATAATACTAAGTTTCAGGGTAAAGAAGGAGAGCAAGGCGGTACAGGAAGCTTTTATCAGTATGAAATCTTCCTAGAGGATGTCATTCTTGAGAATGAGCAAGATCAAGATATTTATCAACAGTATAAGCTTAGTGGTAATTGGTCATCCTTTGTTTATAAATATGTTTATGTCTTCAACAAAGTCGTTGATACACCTTGGGGACATAACAAAAAACCTTATGGTCGCTTCCAGGTTGTAGTTAAAACTATAAATGGAGTTTTAGATCAGATTCAGGTTAAAGCTGATCGATATAACGATGATGCCAATAACTATGCAGCTAACAAAGTTGAGCAATTTATTGAGTCGAAGATAAAGGAAATAAAACACAAAAATTAAAGATTTAAGTTAAAGCCTATCTGATTTGCATATTTAAATTTTATTAAACTCTTGTGGGAAGGAACAGTGTGGCTAACCAAGATAATTTGAGTAACATTATTGAGCGTATCCTTAACGGAAGTCAGACTCAGGATGATATTGAACAACTGCGGCGATCGCTAAAAATAGTTGACGGTGTACTACAGTCAGTATCCCAAAACGGTAAGTTCAACACCAACATTGGGCAGATAATTGGCGGAGATATTCACATAGGCGATCGCATTTACCAGGGTGCTGATGCTGAGATAATCAGACGAATCTTTCAAGAAATTTTGGAGTTAAATGCAATTGCTCCCACTACCCCGTTTTACATCTATATAGTTTATCAAAATGATGAAGAGCTAAAAATCGATTCATATTCTTTTCCTTACAGTGACATCAAGAAAAATAGTGATTATCCTCCCTTCCTAGCCTTACTTAACCAACTCCCTAATCTGAACATTCAGCCTGAGATGTCTGTAGTGTTTCGGATAAGTGATGAAGTTACTCTTGATAGCACTAATGCAACAGATAATGCCAACACTGGGGTAATTGTTATTCCTCAAACTGTACTCGATTATTTTGAGGACTCGCATCTTGCTTTTACTTACATCAAAAGCTATATCGATAAATTCATGAATAGCTAACTGTGATGAAAGGTTTCGCTGAAGCAGTTTTTTACAAGTTAGTTATATAAGGGTAATAAATGAAGCTTAATCAACACCTTCAGGAAATTTTTAATCGGATTGAAAAGGGAAATGAAAGTGATGAGGATATAAGGGTTCTACATCAAAAACTTCTGGCTGGCGATCGCCAAATCGTATTGCAACTAGGTAAATACAATGTCAACATTGGTGAAGGTAGAGACATCCATATAGGCGAACGCATCTACCAAACCTGGGATGAACAAGCAATCCAAGCTTTAGTTCAAGCTATTCAACAAGTAACTTGGCGATGTGTTGCTAGTTTAACAGAGAATGATTATACTCAAATTGAAAGTCAATCCACTGGCATTCCAATTATAGATAAACTAGCCAAAAATTTAACTGATTTTTCTCAACAATCTGTGATGCGTTATGGATTAAAACTAGCTTTTAGTCCTCATCAA
>NZ_JACKZU010000656.1:0-1957 GCF_014222165.1 Nostoc sp. 2RC | reverse complement strand
GTGTGGGGGGAAAGATTTCTTCCACATCCTCCCACACCTCCCACACCTCCCACACCTCCCACACTCCCCGCTTGCCCAATGCCTAATTACCGATTTAAAACCACCCTTCTTGTTCTAGAGTTTCAATCAACTGCAAGCCACGCGGGTCGCCGACTCCCAAGAGTGAGGCTTTGGCGTCTTCTCTGACTCCTAAATCTTTGTCTTCGGCAAAGGCCTGAATGAGAGCGTCGATCGCTGTAGCATAAACTATGTTAGAAGGCAGTTCGCGGCACAGTTGACCAATTGCCCAAGCACTGTTGCTTCTGACTGCTGCCACGGGATCGTTGACTAAGGCTCCTATTAGTGGTGGTATTGCCCCAATAATTGCTTCGTAACTGACTTCTGCCATTTGTGCTAGGGCGCTAGCGGCCCATAAACGCACTGCGGAAATGTCAGTTTTTAAGGCATCTGCCAGGGGTGCTAGACAACGGCGATCGCGACAGTTTCCTAAAGCCCAAACAACGCCTTTACGCACATAGCCGTTCCAGTCTTGGTTCAATTGAGCAATTAACGGAGTCACTGCTTCGGGACTAGGATTGCGTCCGATGGCGTAAGCCGCGCTTACCCGCACCAAGGGGCAAATATCAGTTAACAAGTGAATTAGATGAGGAGTAGCACGAGCATCTTCCAGATCGCAAAAAGCACGCGCCGCTAACATTCTTTGCTGGGGCTGGGGATTGTTTAGCAGAGCTAACATTAATTCTGGATCGGGTTTGGGTATTTCTGAGGAGGCAGTTAGCGGCTCTAATTTATCTAAGGGGCTTTCTAGCTCCTCCTCTGCATCAAGTAGGCTTAGATCGTCTTCGTCATACATAATTTCATTTCAATCTGTTTTGGGAATTAATACATAATCCCCCGCGCCAATCAATAATTTAAAGCCTTAAATTATATCAGTTGCCTTGTTTTAAGCTTTCTGTTGTCCCTCGTTGAGAGAACCGCAGTTCCAAAAGACGCTAAAGTATTTTATCCCTATCCTCTAATTTATTTTTGTGCATTCAGGAATTTTATCATCCATAGGGATTGGGTTTGATAACCCAATCGGTGATAAAGATTTAATGCGGGTTGATTTGATTGAAAAACTTGTAAGCCAATTTGGCGATCGCCTCTTTGCATCGCCCAATTTTCCACATATTGCATCAATGCTGTACCAATACCCCGCCGTCGATGTTCTGGCGCAACATAAAGAACAAAGATATGAGCATGACGGTTACCTTGTACTTGGTCTATGGCATTACCCACCCAGAGACAGGCGATGGGGGAAGAGGACGCGGGGACACGGTGAGGAAGTTGGAGTCTTGGCGGTTCTTGTCGAGTCCAAACTTCCGAACCCGAAGGGGGACGCGGGGACGCGGGGAAATTAATCTCCGCCTCTCCGTGTCTCCCACTCTCCGCGTCTTCTTCATTCACCCACCATAAGGGAGTATCGCTAGAGAAGTATTGTTTAACTGTTTGTTCTAAGTGCGAAAAATCTTGGTTAGGAAAAAGATCCTGGTAAGTCAGCTGCATGAATTTGAGCAGCAGCGATCTTTCTAAACTTGAGCCACGGCGAATGAAATATCCAGGTAGTAATTGCTCAGACACTTCTGATGTTTTTTAACTTAGCTAGCTGACTTAGGCGCTGGTGGTAAATCAGCAGGAGTTGATTGAGAACTTACTCCAACCTCTTCAATTGGTGCTGGTGCTGCCATATCAGAAGGTAAAAATATCCGGGCGCTGACTGCCACTAGGGCAAAGACAAATACCAAAACAACTAGAAGTGGGGCAATGTATTGACGAAAAATAGCCATATTTTAATTCTAAGGAAACTCAACACTTTTATGAGAATTTTGGGTATTGGGAAGGGGCATTGGGCATTGGGCAAGCGGGGAGTGTGGGAGGTGTGGGAGGTGTGGGAGGATGTGGAAGAAATCTTTCCCCC
>NZ_JACKZU010000655.1:0-1967 GCF_014222165.1 Nostoc sp. 2RC | reverse complement strand
CCCTCCCCTTGGCAAGGGGAGGGTGCCGTCAGGCGGGTGGGGTATCTGTCGCAAACATTTTTTGAATCGGTATAAGTAGGGGAGGTAGGGAGTAGGAGAGATGAGTTTTTCCCCTCTGCCCCATACCCTAATACGGTTCGGGGAAAGGGAAAAGGAGAAAGGGGAAAGGGGAAAGGTTTCAAATATATCCTTTACCCTTTACCCCTTAACCTTTTCCCAGACCACAAGGGAAGTTCATACTGCTTATCCGAACCCTATTGCCCCATTCCCTTTTATCAACGAGTACGATTGCCAAAAGTCGGTTCTATATTACTAACTTTGGTTTGGTCTAGGTAATTGTAGACTCTGCGAGAAACTTCACGGACAAAATCTCCGGCTTTGGGGTCGTAGTTTGGTCTTTGTACTAAAACACCGGCTAAATAGCTTTTGCCGTTGGGCATTTGAATAATACCCGCGTCACCAATGATGAATCTCAACGTACCGGTTTTGTGGGCGATGGTAGCTCCTTGACCAATGCCAGCTGGTAGTAAACTATTGGTTTTGACACGGCGCATAATACCTAAAACTTGATTGCGGCTATTGGGAGAAAGCAAACGATTATTAGCAACTAACGCCGCCAATCTCACCAAATCTTTAGAACTAGTTGTATTTGTGCCGCCAACGTCTGGAAGTAAATTCTGCATTGCTGTATTTTGCAATCCCCAGCTACGAAAACGTTGGCTAACTTTTGCTGCGCCGCCCAAGCGATCGAGAACCATATTGGTTGCAGTATTATCGCTGATTGTCATCATCAAAGTAGCAGTTTCCAGGACGCTAAATTTAGTGCCAACGGGCTTGTATTGCATAGTTCCAGCTTCACCAACCCTTAAATCACGCCGCATCACTAATTTATCTGTGAGTTTGATTTTGCCAGCGTCTATGTCTTGAAAAAGAGCTACTAATAAGGGAAATTTGATTGTGCTGGCAGCAGCAAATCTTTTTTCACCATTAATATCTATATAGTTCCCTGTTGCTAAATCTAAGAAAAAGATTCCCGGATTTAATGATTTATAATTAGCTAACAAAGTGCGAATTTGAGAACTAAGACCAACCATCTCTTGCCCAAGATGGACAACTCCCGCAAATGTTGAAGCATCTGTGGATTTAATCGCAATATCTTCTCGATTTTCACCAACAACTGGAGCATTTTCCCGGTTAAAAGAATTGAATTGGAATATCCAATGAGAAGGAGAATCTCCTTTAATTGATATATTTTGCGAAGTAATATCATAACCAGGAGCTAATTCGATAACAAAACGAGTTGTTTGAGAATCTGGTTTACCAATGCGAATTTCTTTAATTGCCTTCCCAAAATTTTGCTTGACGCTCTCAGAATTAAAAGTAGTTCCAGGTAAATCAATTACCAATCGGTTGGGATTATCTAATAAAAAAGCTTGTGGTTCTACTCCAGAAGTGGTAGTTAGGTTTAATTGATTTTGGCTAGAATCAAAGTACCAAGACTGTAATTGTGATGCTTTCGCTTGTCCTGCAACCAAAACTAAACTGCTTAAACCAACGGCCAGTAGATGTGATTTCATGTTGTAATTGTGTGTGCAAGTAAGTAGCAAGTAATCAACTTTACTTAGATTGTTTTCTGATGAATGTGTTGAACTTCCGGATAAAAATTCTCAATCCCATTGAGTTATTTTTTGAGATGTCTTTGGGATTAGATAAGCACAACAAATCATCATCACTCATTAAAAGTAAATCGCTGAGAATTTTATTTGTGATGTGAGTTGACAACAACAGAAATTGTTAATCTAGCGCAAGGACGAGCCAAGGGTCAATTATGTTTCCAACTTAATGGGCATTGGGCATGGGGCATTGGGCATTGGGCAAAGGGCAAAGGGCAAAAGAAAGATCCCTCCCAATACTTGTCGGGTTTTGGGGGAAAGGGAAAGGGGAAAAGGGAAAGAAAAAACCTTTAA
>NZ_JACKZU010000654.1:0-1983 GCF_014222165.1 Nostoc sp. 2RC | reverse complement strand
CTCCCCATCTCCCTTGCTCCCCATCTCCCCATCTCCCTAGTCCCCAGTCCCAGTATGCAAGGTTTTCACCCATTTCAGGCGCTTTGGTCTGATGGACATACGGGCGGTTGTGCTGCTCATAACTACTAGCCAGTGCAGCATGTATAAATTGCCGCGTATGGTTTGTAGCAATAAGGTAAAGTACGTAGAAAATGAGAATTCCCGTTCTTGACGTATTCGTCTCAAGCCTGTGAACATGCCGATGGTTGACATGGTGATGGACAAGCTGGTGATGGGGGTTAATATTGGCGGACGATGACGAGCGATCGCCATTAATAAATCTGGTACTGCTGCTGTGGGCAAAATATACATAATCAGCATAAACATCAGCAAATCCCAGCTTTTGCGGGTTCCCATGCGATTTTTGAGAATTAAATCCCAATAATCCAAGTAACGCTGATATCCACCTTCCGCCCATCGGTTGCGCTGATGCCAGAGTGCAATTGCCTTTGTCACTCCTTCTTCTTGCACTGCTGGATGGGAAACACACTCAATATCCCATTGTTCCAAATGTAGGCGGATTGTTAAATCCAAGTCATCGGTGATGGTTTCTTCATTCCAGCCACCGCAGCTTAACAGAGCTGAACGTCTGACAAATTGACCATTACCGCGCAATTCGCCAATTCCACCAAGGGCTGTGCGCTGTTGTTGAAACCAGGTATCCAGGGCCATTTCGGCCATTTGACCCTTAGTCCAAAAATTATCTTTGGCGTTGGCTATTGCTTTTCGCACCTGCACCGCCCCGACATTTTCTCTTTGGAATAAAGGTATTACCTGTGATAATAAATCTGGTGTTACTTGGGCATCAGCATCAAATACTGCGATGATTTCGCCCTTGGAAAGCGGTAGTACTTGATTTAGTGCCCCTGATTTTCCGCCACTGGCGTCTGCTGAGCGCGTCAGTACTTTTAGTTTGTCATATTTGTGCTGTAGTTCTGCTAATAAATGGGGCGTATTATCAGTACTGCGATCGTCAATTATCCATACTTCGTATTTGCCATCTGGATAATCCAGATTACAAAGATTTTGGACTAATTTACCAATTACCGCTTCCTCATTTTTCGCAGCCACTAACACAGATACATAGGGATAATCTCCCTGCATTTCTTTTGGTGAGCGACGAGGTTTAGTAAACACTACCACCAAAGCATGAAGACTTAAAATGGTGGTCAATCCTAATATGAATATAGATGCCCAAGAAACTAAATGCAGAGCGATCGTGCCACTCCAGACAATAGTCAAGACCAGAGCTGCTTTACCTCTACGACCTTGAAACCGGGATGGTAGAGACATAGATTTTGTCTCTAACACAGACTCCTCATCTACTGAGAGGTCAGACAACAAAGAGTTGAGTGGATCGAGCTCTTGATAAGAATCTTCTTCGGGCCAGGAATTCGCTGGCATAGGTTGGCTTACTTGATTCAAAAACCACTATTTGTGTACAGTTAGTAATTTTACGGACAAATATCCCTAATTACTTTTTCCGATATTAATCGAAATGGGCAAACTATAGTACCCACCATCCCTAAGCCAAGAGCTTCTGGGACTAGCATTGTTCTCGCTGCTACTGTGTTTAATTGCCACTCCTAGACACAAGCTTGATTCCTTTGATAGCCCCTTGGCTAGGAAGCTTGTAGGCTATAGAGCTTCAGCAACGGAAACTCTAGTTTAGGCCAAGTGATAGCAAGGCAGCAGCACCTTGTTCTGGGAAGAAACACGCAATAACGGTATCCACCACTTGTGAGCAGGGATTTTTTAGTGTATTGCCCCCAATTTCGACAAAAGTTAACGCAGCCTTATTGTAACCGAAATTTTAATATTTCTTAGCAGTAACTTCATTTATTGAGTATGGGGAATGGGGCATTGGGCAAGCGGGGGGTGTGGGAGGTGTGGGAGGTGTGGGAGGATGTGGAAGAAATCTTTCTCCCCACACTCCCCCATCTT
>NZ_JACKZU010000653.1:0-2010 GCF_014222165.1 Nostoc sp. 2RC | reverse complement strand
GTCAACAGTCAACCATCAACACCCCTCATCCCCAATAACTAATGACTAATGACAAAGGACAAACCCAATGCAAAAGTCACCAAGCAAAACAAAGTTTGCAAAGTTTCGCACTCCAGGACTCACAAGGCGACAGAGGCGTTCTAAAGGAGGTTTTTTCGGAAAATTTAAGTTTAAGTTTAATATCCAAGAGCAAACATCCAATAATAAGTCCCGATTGTTTGTTGTCTGGGGTGTGTTAATCGCAGCGGGGTTGGGATTGGCTATTAATTTGTATAATCTGCAAATTATCCGGGGGCCAAAGTTAACAGAACAAGCACGAAACCAGCAAATGATCAATTTGCGACCTTTTATGCCCCGCCGTCCGGTGGTAGATCGCAATAATAATTTGTTGGCGATTGACCGTCCTGTGTATACTTTGTATGCTCATCCCAAATTGTTTGATAAGTCTAATGAAGAGATAGCACAGGAACTTTCCCCGATATTGGCGAAAGATGCTCCAGAATTGGTGAAGACTTTTGAAAGTAAAAAAAGTGGCATTGTACTTGCGCCAGCGATACCAGAAGAAATTGTCGATCGCATCACTTCTTTGCGTTTAAATGGTTTAGAACTAATTCAAAAATACTCGCGATTCTACCCTTCAGATGATTTGGCTGCTGATGTGGTGGGCTATGTGAATATTGACCGTCGCGGTCAGGCGGGTGTGGAATATTCTCAAGAAAAGTTGCTAGAACGTTCTGTACAAACGGTGCGCCTCAGTCGAACGGGTACTGGCGCTATTATGCCAAATCATGCCCCTGAAGGTTTTTTAAATTTTGATGATTTCCGACTGCAATTGACTATTGATAGTCGTTTGCAGCGAATTGCCCGCACTGCCCTCAAGCAAAAAATGGATGAGTTTAAGGCTAAACGCGGGGCGGTCATTGTGATGGACGCATTGGATGGTTCTTTACTTGCCTTAGTTTCTCAGCCCACTTATAACCCTAATGAATACGCCAAAGCTAATATTTCACTGTTTAAAAACTGGACGGTGGCGGATCTTTATGAACCAGGTTCCACCTTCAAGCCTTTAAATGTGGCGATCGCTCTGGAAAATGGTGTTATTAAACCAGATGATATGTTTAATGACTCCGGTTCTATCCGTGTAGCTAATTACACTATTAAAAATGCTATGAACAATGGTTATGGGCGAATCAGCATCGCTCAAATCCTGCAAAATTCTAGCAACATTGGCATGGTGCAAATTATCCAACGATTAAAGCCGACAATATACTACAACTGGCTGGAACGTTTGGGATTAGGACAAAAAGTTGATACGGATCTACCTTTTGAAGCTGGCGGTCGCCTCAAAAGTCAAGAAGAATTTATTGCTTCCCCAATTGAACCAGCTACTACTTCCTTTGGACAAGGCTTTTCCATGACACCCATACAGCTGGTACAAATGCACGGTGCTTTAGCCAATGGCGGTAAATTAGTTACACCTCATGTAGTCCGGGGTCTAATTGATACCAAAGGACAGATGCACGATTCACCCGATCGCACCATGCCACGCCAGATTTTCTCTGCTACCACGGCTCAGAAGGTAGTGGAAATGATGGAAACAGTTGTGTCTGAAGGTACAGGTAAGGTAGCGCAAATTCCCGGTTATCGCATCGCTGGCAAAACTGGTACCGCCCAAAAAGCTAGTCCCAATGGTGGTTACATCAAGGGTGCGAGAATCACTAGCTTTGTAGCTATTTTACCAGTGGAATCTCCTCGTTACGTAGTGTTCGCATTAGTGGACGAACCACAAGGAGAAAACGCCTACGGTTCCACCGTCGCCGCCCCGATTGTGAAGTCAGTAATTCAAGCTTTGATTCCTTTGGAAGAAATTCCCCCAAGTAAGGGAATGGAATCGGGTGTGGGGCATGGTGCATTGGGCATTGGGGATGGGGCAGAGGGAGTGGAGGCAGTTCCAGGGAACAGAAATATGGATTAAGAGGGAATGGGAGATGGGGAGATGGGGAGATGGGA
>NZ_JACKZU010000652.1:0-2043 GCF_014222165.1 Nostoc sp. 2RC | reverse complement strand
TAACTCCTAACTCCTAACTCCTAACTCCTAACTCCTAACTCCTAACTCCTAACTCCTAACTCCTAACTCCTAACTCCTAACTCTTAACTTTTTTTCACTCATAACTTTTTTCACTCCTAACTTTGTAATTAAGCGTTGGGGAAGAGACGGGCAATTTCGGATTCATCAAAAACGCCGGCTGGCAGTTCTTCCCCTAACAAATCGTTATTTTCTTCGGTTTTTTGCAGTGATGTTTCATCACCCCAGACATCTGATAGCACATCACTAAATGCACTTTCATCTAGTGGACTATCTTCAATTACCTCGTCATCCAGCTTTACTTCTATTGCTGCTGTTGTGGCATCGAAAGTAATTTCCCCAAACTCATCTGCTTCTGCACTAGAAGTTTGAAGCGGCTCATCTTTTGAATCTTTGTCGTGAGATAAGGAAATATCACCAAAGCCATTTTCACTTTCCTCAGACTCGCTTAAACCCAGATTTGCATCATCAGAATCCACCATTGTGAACTGTTGAGATATCGCCGTCAACTCAAAGCCATTGCTATGAGAATGTGTCAATGTTTCATCTTCAGGCTTTTCATCAATGGCAGCTACGGCATTATGCACGTAATTCTCTTGTTCTGGTGTAATTTGGAAGCGGTTACCGAGAGCAAAATCTGGGTCAAAATGCAAATCCAGCACTTCAATCAGGGTATCAGCATCAGGATTAAGTTTGGCAAAAGGCAACATCAATTGCGCTAATTTTGGTTCTAGGGCGTTAACTACTCCCAGGATGAGGTAAGAAGGTGGTCGCTTCCCGCCATCAGGTGTGTACACTGATTCTACTTCCATGTGCAAGATAATCCAATCCCGATTTGCCTGGAAAAATTGCAACCACTTCTGCTTTAATGAATCTGTAAAGCTGTGAAAGAATGCCATGTTATTATTCCCCATCCTGAGAACTTGGTGATTTATACAATCATCAAGTCTAGTTCTTCTTCGGAATTAGGAACCTGGGGTTTACCCGGATTTAGATAAAAATCGGACAACAAAGAGAACAATTCGCGATCTGGTGAGTCGTTAGGTACAACGCCTTCGGGACGCGCCAAGATTTGGTCGGCAATGTTGAGATAATAATCGCAAACGTACTCCAGGGAAGGATCTTGCTCTGCCATTTCAAACAAAGTCTTACCTTTAACGCGAGAAACGCGAATATCTTCAATCAAAGGTAAAACCTCTAGAACTGGCATTGGCACTGCTTCTACATATTTTTCAATTAAGTCGCGCTTTGAGGTGCGGTTGCCAATTAACCCAGCTAAACGCAATGGGTGAGTCCGTGCTTTTTCCCGCACTGAAGCAGCAATGCGATTAGCAGCAAATAACGCATCAAAGCCGTTGTCAGTAACAATCAGGCAATAATCTGCATAGTTGAGTGGTGCTGCAAATCCACCGCAAACTACGTCACCGAGAACGTCAAACAAAATTACATCGTACTCATCAAAAGCGTTGAGTTCTTTAAGTAATTTTACTGTTTCCCCAACGACATAACCGCCACATCCAGCACCCGCAGGTGGTCCGCCAGCCTCTACGCAATCAACACCGCCGTAACCTTTGTATATCACGTCTTCTGGCCAGACATCTTCGTAGTGATAATCCTTTTCTTGGAGGGTGTCGATAATTGTGGGAATCAGAAACCCTGTGAGGGTGAAGGTGCTGTCATGTTTTGGGTCGCAGCCAATTTGCAGCACTTTCTTGCCACGTTTAGCTAGGGCGACGGATATATTACAGCTAGTTGTGGATTTGCCGATACCACCTTTTCCGTAGACTGCTAGTTTCACTGTTATTTGCCTCTTATAGCTTCTTGTCAAACTTGTGGCTCAAACGTTTGCCTTCACCTAGCCTGATATGGCAATGCGTGAAGTCTTGTGGTTGCCATTATTGTGCAAATTACAGAGAAAAGAAAGTGGGTTTAAAACTAAAAAACGTTCCTATATCGTTTAATTTAGCTTAAAAATTATTATTTGAGATTAAAAAGGTTTAAAAAGCTAAAATATAGTCAAAAAAC
>NZ_JACKZU010000651.1:0-2045 GCF_014222165.1 Nostoc sp. 2RC | reverse complement strand
GTTGGGGAGGGGTCTTGTCTATGTGTTGCATTATTTTTTCAAATTGGTATAAGTTAACTTTTTAGTACTAGGTATTCAGATACCTTGGAAGTAAAATAGTATAAAGTATGAGGTTTTCTGATGCTAACCCTTTATCACTCGCCAATTTCTCCCAATTCGCGGCGCGTTTGGATTACTCTGCTAGAAAAAGAAATTGAGTTTGAATTGGTAGAAATAAAACTAGATGGGGAGCAGTTGAAACCAGAATTTTTAGCGATTAATCCTTTTCATCAGATTCCAGTTTTGGTAGATGACGATTTCAAGATCATAGAATCCTTGGCAATTCTGGACTATTTAGAAGCAAAATATCCGACACCTGTGATGCTGCCTCAAAATGCAAAGGATTTGGCCATCGCACGTATGGTACAACTGATAACTGTGAATCAGCTTTTGCCAGCAACCACCACATTTTTACCTCAGATATTAGGCTTACCTGAACCCGAAGCAAAAAAAATTGAGCAAGCAAAGCAGAAAATTTCAACAGTGCTGAAGTTTTTGGAAAGCTTACTTGACGATCGCCCTTATTTTGGCAGCGAACACCTAACTTTAGCTGAAGTTGTGGCTGGAACCGTAGTAAATTGGTTACCAAGAGTAGGCATTTTCTTAAATGACTATCCGAAACTCAATACTTGGTGCGATCGCTTGATAGCACGTCCGGCATGGCAAGCTACTGAGGCTACTCCGGAGGTAATTCAAGCCTTCAAGTCTGTTGTGGTAGCAAGAATGGCACAGCAGAATGCTAGTTAGAAACCTGCCTATAGCGCTGATGTTACGCCTATAGGCAGGCTTTGTTTAGATAGGTGCTTGATAATAACTTTCTTACAGCTTGACTTGAGACAAATGACTGCGGGGATTATAAGTACGTATAGCGCGGATTTTTTCATAATACTCCCGTTCCTGTTGGCTGAGGTCTTTTGGTGGTGCGATCGCCACCTTCACCAACTGATCGCCCCGTCCACCCTTGGCTAAAGGCCAGCCTTTGCCACGTAACCGCAATGATTGACCAGAACGCACACCTGCTGGTAACTTGACATTAACCATACCATCCGGTGTGGGTACATCAATTGATGCTCCCAAGGTTGCTTCATCTGGTGTAATAGCCACTTCGCAAACCAAATTATCACCTTCCATTTGGAAAAACGAGTGCGGCTGAAGTTCGACTTTTAAGTATAAATCTCCCCGTTGTTGAGTCATGGGGTTGATTTGCCCTTTACCCCGCACGCGTAGGCGAGTACCAGTTTTAGCGCCACCTGGGATGCGAACATCAATTGTTTCATTGCCCAAACTAAAGCGCTTTTGCACTCCATGAAATGCTTCACCAAAAGTTAAAGTGATAGCAGCTTCACTATCTTGGCTAGTACCAGCGCCTGCATCTTGAAATCCAAAATCACTAAAGCCACCAAAACCACTTGGGGCACCTGTGGAAGTACGGTAAGAATAGGTTTGTCGCCCACCACGAGGACTACCACCACCAAAGCGTCCTAGTAACTCATTGATAAACTCATCAAAATTGCCGTATTGGCTAAAATCAAAACCGCCCATATCGACACCAGCGCCGCCAGACGGGAAACCTTGACCAGCTTGTCTCCAATATTGACCGAATTGGTCGTATTTTTTGCGTTTATCTGGGTCTGAGACAACTTCGTAAGCTTCATTAATTTCTTTAAAGCGTGCCTCTGCCTGTTTGTTGCCTGGATTAACATCAGGATGATATTTGCGGGCTAGTTTGCGAAAAGCTTGTTTAATTTCCTCTTGACTGGCAGTCTTACTAACTCCCAAAATTGCGTAATAGTCTTTGAAGTCCGTTGCAGCCATACCAGCCTCCTATAAAACTTTCCGTTATTTTTTTAAGATAAGAGATATTTAGTTTGCCAGGTATAATTGCCAAGCAAAAAGAATCTGACTTTAAATTAACAAACAATATACAAAATCAAGTGTGGTTCTTGCTCACCGGGCGATCGCAATTTCCGTACTTTGAAAGAGTGGGGAGTGGGGAGTGGGGGGAT
>NZ_JACKZU010000650.1:0-2056 GCF_014222165.1 Nostoc sp. 2RC | reverse complement strand
CTCCCTAGCTCCCCATCTCCCCATCTCCCCATCTCCTCATGCCCAATTCTCCTAAATAGATCTGTCCACTTGCCGTTGGCTTGACTACACTTAGAAATTAGCAACTGCATTGCTGTCCTTGAGCAGAATGATTATGAAGTTATCCTTAAAGCAACTGGCCGTTTATCTGTTTTTACTGGTGATCGGCGGTGGTGCAGGTTTGTTTGGCAGTCGTTTTCTACTGCCACAAAATTCCTCATTTCAACAGTTAAAAAATGTCACAATAGCTTTGCCCCCAGAACCAGTAGTTCCTAGTTCTCCCAACGGAACCATCGGTGGTACTGGAGGCGATAATGTAAATTTTATTGCAACGGCAGTGCAAAAAGTTGGGCCGGCTGTGGTGCGAATTAATGCCACTCGCAAAGTAGCCAATCCCATTTCTGATGCTTTGAAAAATCCCCTCTTACGGCGATTCTTTGGAGAGGACGAACAACCAATTCCCCAGGAACGCATTGAACGCGGTACGGGTTCGGGATTTATTTTGAGCGAAGATGGACAACTACTTACCAACGCTCATGTGGTAGCCGATACAGATACAGTATTAGTTACCCTCAAGGATGGTCGGACTTTTGAGGGTAAGGTGGTGGGAGTCGATTCCATGACTGATGTGGCGGTAGTGAAAATCAAAGCAAATCATCTACCGACGGTGAAGTTGGGAAATTCACAAAATTTGATACCAGGACAATGGGCGATCGCTATTGGTAATCCTCTGGGTTTAGATAACACTGTCACCATTGGCATCATCAGCGCTACAGACCGCACTAGCACTCAGGTCGGCGTCCCAGATAAGCGGGTTAGTTTTATCCAAACTGATGCAGCAATTAATCCTGGTAATTCTGGCGGGCCGTTGTTGAATGCCCAAGGGGAAGTGATTGGTGTGAACACCGCCATCCGCGCTGATGCCCAAGGACTAGGCTTTGCCATCCCCATTGAAACCGCCGCCCGCATTGCTAATGAGCTATTTACCAAAGGGCGTGTAGAACATCCCTTCTTGGGCATTGAAATGGCAGATCTATCTCCAAGCAGAAAACAGCAGATTAATCAAGAAAATCAGCTGAATATTCAGCAGGAAGTAGGGGTTGTCATTAAAGGAGTAACAGAGGACTCTCCAGCCAAGCAGGGGGGACTTATTGCTGGGGACGTGATTCAAAAAGTCAACGGCCAGCCAGTTAAAACTTCAGCCCAAGTACAAAAGCTGGTAGAGTCCAGTAAAGTTGGAGATATTTTAGCGATCGAAGTCAATCGTAGCGGTAAAGTTCAAACTTTCAAAGTGCAATCAGGAACTTACCCCAAAAAATAGCTGGGAGTTAGAAGTTATGAGTGAGGAGTGAGAAGTTAAGAGTTAGAAATTATGAGTCAGGAGTGAGGAGTTGGGAGTTAGAAGTTAAAAACTTTCCACAATTCTTAACTCATAACTCAGAACTCCTAACTTTCACCTCATCACTCATAACTTTTGTTCTAAATGCATCCTCTGTTCCATCTGACGCAGAAAATAACCCGTCATCATCGCAGATGCTAGAAGTCCAGCTAGGTTCTCCCGATCTGTTGTAATTTGTACATTGAAATTTTCTGCCGGGAGCATTCCTACTAACCCTTGGACATTTTGCGAAATGATTTGTTTAATTTCAGGGCTAACAGACTGGGCTACCCTGGCTAAAACATCAGGAGACTGATGTTGTAAGTATTTGAGTAATTGATTGGGGTATTCTTCAGAGTGATCCGAAAGAAGTTGATTAGGGTGTTCCTCAGGGTTGTCGTTCAAAAAGTCAGGATTAAACACCATTGGCAGTTTTATTTAGCTTAATTGCTAACTCTACTCTAAACCATAGTACAAGGGTAGCGCATTCACCACGGGTATAAGTCATTAAGAGGACGGGGCAAACTCGGCATGGGGAAAGGGAAAGGGAAAGGGGTAAGGGGAAAAGGGGAAAGATTAAATTTATTCCTTTTCCCTTTAACCTTTAACCTTTTCCCCTACCCAAGGACAAGGGGAAAGGGAAAGGGGTAAGGGGAAAGG
>NZ_JACKZU010000649.1:0-2100 GCF_014222165.1 Nostoc sp. 2RC | reverse complement strand
CCCTTTCCCCCTTCCTACTCATCAAACAAATCCAAGTCCGTAACAGCACCAACACTGCTAGAAGAAACTAACTTGGCATATTTGGCTAGGATACCTTTTGTATAAAGTGGTGGACGGGGTTGCCATTTGGCGCGGCGACGGGCTAATTCTGCATCGTCTATGTTGATTTGCAATCGGCGAGCATGAGCATCAATGGTGATGCTATCACCTTCTTCCACCAGAGCGATCGCACCACCAACGGCAGCTTCGGGAGCCACATGTCCCACTACCATCCCATAAGTACCGCCGGAAAAGCGTCCATCGGTAATTAACCCCACTGTATCACCTAAACCCGCACCAATAATTGCTGAGGTGGGTGCAAGCATTTCCCGCATACCAGGGCCGCCTTTGGGACCTTCATAGCGGATGACTATTACATCACCAGCTTTAATCTTACCTGCGAGGATGGCATCTAAGCATTGTTCCTCGGAATCAAATACCCTTGCAGAACCGGTAATGCTGGGATTTTTTACTCCGGTAATTTTTGCTACTGCTCCCTCTGTTGCAAGGTTGCCTTTGAGAACTGCTAAGTGGCCTTGGGGATACACTGGGTGATTCCAAGGACGAATCACATCTTGATTGCTTGGTGGTTCATTGGGGACATCTGCTAAAATTTCGGCGATGGTTTTACCTGTGATGGTGATACAGTCTCCATGAAGTAATCCATGCACTAATAGCATTTTCATCACTTGGGGAATACCACCAGCTTGATGTAAGTCTGTGGCTACATATCTACCACTAGGTTTGAGATCGCACAAAACAGGGACACGAGCGCGGATAGTCTCAAAATCATCTAAATTAAGTTCTACATCAGCTGCACTAGCGATGGCCAAAAAATGTAACACGGCGTTAGTTGAACCACCCACAGCCATAATTACAGAAATAGCATTTTCTATAGATTTGCGGGTGATGATTTGCCGGGGTAACAGTTGATGGCGAATTGCTTCTACTAATACCTTGGCTGATTCTTCGGTGTTATCAGCTTTTTCGTCATCTTGTGCCGCCATTGTGGAAGAATAGGGTAAACTCATGCCCATCGCTTCAAAGGCTGAGGACATAGTATTGGCTGTGTACATCCCACCGCAAGAACCAGCACCGGGACAAGCATGGCGTTCTACTTCCATCAGTTCGCTGTGGTCAATTTTGCCAGCACTGTATTCACCCACAGCCTCAAAGGAACTCACAATAGTCAAGTCGCGGCCGTTGTAGTGTCCTGGTTTAATTGTGCCACCGTAAACAAAGATAGCCGGGATATTCATCCGTGCGATCGCAATCATCGCTCCTGGCATGTTTTTATCACAGCCACCGATGGCAATGACACCATCCATATTTTGACCATTACAAACGGTTTCAATGGAGTCAGCAATTACTTCTCGTGACACTAGGGAATATTTCATCCCCTCGGTTCCCATAGAAATCCCATCACTAATGGTAATTGTGCCGAAGATTTGCGGCATCGCCCCGGCTAGTTTAATTCCCGCTTCCGCTCTTTGTGCTAGCTGATTGATACCAATGTTACAGGGTGTGATGGTGCTATAAGCATTAGCCACACCCACAATTGCTTTGTGAAAGTCTTCATCCCGAAAACCCACTGCACGCAGCATAGCCCGATTTGGCGATCGCTGCACTCCTTGTGTAACAACTTTACTTCTGAAATTCTCTGACATTGCTTTGGCCTTGAGGGAATTGCTGTACAAGCATCATAGGTAATTTTTTTTGAGATGTCTAATATATGTTTAGTTAAAATTGATATTTTTAAAATATCAAAAATTCACTACTACGACACCGTGCTACTTGATTACAAAGCGCAAATCAGTTATAATTAATACTAATTATTTATAATAATCCACTTAAGTTTGAAAAAGAACCGCCAAGAACGCTAAGGAAAAGAGAGGTAAAGATTTAGTGCGTCTTTATACATGAGTATTAAATTATGTGTGAGATATTACTGATGATGCTCAAATTTCTGAATGCGTGAATTTTGAATTGGTCAGGACTTACGCAACTGGCACAAATAGCGGGCGGGGCGTAACCCTACTACACGACAATTTAAATCAAACC
>NZ_JACKZU010000648.1:0-2126 GCF_014222165.1 Nostoc sp. 2RC | reverse complement strand
GGGTAAGGGGAAAAGGGGAAAGATTAAATTTATTCCTTTTCCCTTTAACCTTTAACCTTTTCCCCTGCCTCCCCTGCCCAATGCCCAATTCAGTTACCAAATACCACTTTGTGAGTCTGAGGATTGTACTAATTGACACGAAATAATGAGACTGATGAATGCCAAGATTTAAAGATAAAGATGCCCTCAGGATATTGAAAGTACTATGCCAGAATTACACCAATCAATTGCTCAGCATTATCACCAACGGACTAAATACGACCCTGAAACTCTCGCTTTGAAAACTCAAAGGTTAGACTGGGCTAAGCAGCCAGTACCTTTCAAGGAATACAAAATTGGCTCTATTTACGATCTCAAACCTTATATCCAAGAAAAACCAGAGACGTTTGCTAATAATCCAGATGCTCAATGGTGGGAAAGACTGTCGCGGTTGCTGTTTCGCAGCTATGGATTAACGGCGAAAATGCCTTCTATGGGAAGTGCGGTTTATTTACGTGCTGCTCCCAGTGCTGGGGGGTTGTATCCTGCGGAGGTGTATTTGGTTTCCCGTGGCACGCCGTTATTACCTCCTGGTTTGTATAATTATCAGTGCCGGACTCATTCATTAATGCATTATTGGGAAAGCAATGTTTGGCAAACTCTACAAGCTGGTTGTTTCTGGCATCCTTCCCTAGAAACTACGCAATTGGCAATTATTGTGACGGCGGTTTTTTATCGTTCTGCTTGGCGCTATGAAGACCGGGCTTATCGTCGGATTTTTCTGGATACAGGTCATCTTTTGGGAAATATTGAGTTAGCTGGTGCGATTACTGATTATCGCCCCCATTTAATCGGCGGTTTTGTAGATGATTCAATCAATGATTTGCTTTACATTGATTCACAACAAGAAGGTGCGATCGCCATTCTACCTCTGGCAGATTTGTTAGATATTAATCAAAATCTGCCTTTGGGATGCACTGCACTACCTTCTGCTACGGAAACTAGTTATCCCCAAATCCCTGATGGCGAACTGCTTTCATACTTCCACAAACACACCCAGATTCAACCTGGTGTAACCGGCAAGCTCAATCTACCTGCTGTCAAACAACAAAAATCTTTGGAGGATAAATACAATTTTCCTTTCTGTTTGAAAATTCCCACTAGCACTACACCTATACAGTGGGGAGAAAAACTCTCAGAACTGGAAATCACTATGTACAAGCGGCGTTCTACCCGCGCTTATAATGGCGATGATTTAACTTTTGATGAATTAAAAAATTTACTTGATTTCACCTATCAACCGCGAAATTACATTGACCAAAATTTAGATATTTCTCCTGATTATTTTGATTTGAATTTAATAGAAACGTTTATTGCTGTTTGTGGTGTTAAAGGACTAGAAGCCGGTTGTTATTATTACGCGCCTAAAGCTCAAGAATTACGCCAAATTCGGTTTAAAAATTTCCGGCGAGAGTTACATTTTCTGTGCTTGGGACAAGAATTAGGAAGAGATGCGGCAGCTGTGCTATTTCACACAGCTGATTTGAAGGCTGCTATCGCTCAATATGGCGATCGCGTTTACCGTTATTTACACATGGATGCCGGTCATTTGGGACAACGCCTGAATTTAGCTGCAATGCATCTAAATATAGGTGTTAGTGGCATTGGTGGATTCTTTGATGACCAAGTAAATGAAGTTTTGGGTATTCCTGCTGATGAAGCTGTTTTATATATCACTACATTTGGACGCCCAAGATAAAAAGAACTGCTCCAATGCAGAGGGTACAGAGGTTTTCTGATTTGTCTGCGTCTGGAGCAGCTCGATTTGGATATTAAATTTTTGTTAGCTAATATTTTTGTATAAAATTTCACTTTTAATTTGTCGCAAGGTTAATACCTTTATAATATGCATTTAATGTAATATATGCGACTTTGTAATACATGAGGGCTACTGATGAAGATTGTTTGTTTTTTTATAAAGGTTGTTTAACTATTTGCAAATGTTTATTTAAAATCAAGTAAAATTAATAAATTAATATTTTATAAATATTTGAAAAAAATCAATTATGAGTTTTGCAAAAAACTTAAGTTAATTAAAAAACAGATTTTAGTAAATTCGAGACAATAAAATAATTTTTTAATAAAAT
>NZ_JACKZU010000065.1:0-26388 GCF_014222165.1 Nostoc sp. 2RC | reverse complement strand
GTCGCAAACATTTTTTGAATCGGTATAAGTATTTATATGTAAATTATTTCATCAAGCTTAATATGTGGACTTTTAGCAAAATCTAGGCTTCTCCAATCAGATCGATGGCAACCTTTAACAAAGTGTCATCATGAAAGCTACTTTTGGTGAGGTAGTAGTCTGCACCTGCTTCTAACCCTTGCAATCGGTCTTCTTCTCGGTCTTTATAAGAAATGATAATCACGGGTGTTTGCTTCAACTTAGGATGAGTTTTGATTTGGCTGGTAAGTTCAAAACCGTTCATCCGGGGCATATCAATATCTGTGACCACTAAGTCGTAATTGCCGCTACGGACTACATTCCAGCCATCCATACCATTGACTGCTACTTCAACTTTGTAACCATTATTTTCCAAAAGTTTGCGTTCCATTTCCCGTACTGTAATGGAATCATCCACCACTAAGACGCGTTTGTAGGTTTTGTTAACTACCTGATAAGCAGACTGATTGACTTGAGAAACTTGGCCGTTGGAAAATACCTTCGCAATAGAACGTACTAAATCTTCGACATCCACAATCAATACTGGCGAGCCATCATCCATCAGAGCAGCGGCGCTAATGTTGGGGACTTTGCCAAGGCGGGGATCTAAGGGTCGGACAACCAAACTATGCTCGCCCAAAAACCGATCTACAACTAATCCATAACGATTGAGGCGATCGCCAATCACAATCACTGATAGAGATTCTATATTCACCGCAGGTGATGGTAGCTCTAAAACTTGACTTGCTAAAATCAACTCCACAGGTTGATTATTCATCAGAAAAAATGGGCGGTTTTCTGATACAGCAATGTTAGACCTAGACAAGATTGCCACCTGTTCAATGCGCGTTAACCCAAAGGCGTAGGGTTCCCCAGCAATTTCCACCAGCAGAGTGCGAATTACAGATAGCGTCAACGGTAACTGTAAGTGAAAGGTCATGCCTTTTCCTGGAGCAGACACAGCCCGCAGCATCCCGCCGACTTCTCGCACAGTGCTATGAGCAATATCTAGCCCTACGCCACGACCGGAAATTTCGGTTACAGTATCGGTTGTGGAAAAACCAGGCAAAAATAGGAACTCCATCAACTCAGCTTCGGTGAGTTGGGCTGCCATTTCTGGGTTTGTCAGTTGTTTGCTGATAACTGCTTGACGCAAAAACTCGATATCGATTCCCCGTCCATCATCTGAAACAGTGATAAACAACATACCAGCGCGATGGGCAACTTCAATACAAATTAATCCTTCTTCTGACTTTCCCACCGCTAAACGCTCTTGGGGCGATTCGATGCCATGATCGATGGCATTCCGCAAAATTTGAGTTAACGGAGCTTCCAGACGTTCTAAAATATCCCGGTCTACCAAAGTAGACTTACCCACAATTTCCAACTTCACTTGTTTGCCCAACTGCCTTGCCAAGTCCCGCACCATACGCGGAAATCCCTGTCCGCCATCAGCAAAGGAACACATCCGAGTGGCAATCACTTCTTGATAAAGGCGTTGGGCAAGGTTAGCAGCCCGTTGGGAAAATAATTCTATTTCGTTTTGGCGATCGCTCGTTAACTGACTACATTCGTTGGCTTTTTGACGAATTGTTGTGAAATTTTCCTTAATTTCTCGATCTAAAATTTGGTTGCCTAATAAGTCTTGTAACTTTTCTAGCATGTTAGACAACTCTAGTTGACTTCCTTTGAGTTTGAGTAAAGAACTGGCAAATGGCTCTAACCAGTTAGCTTCAACCAACGATTCTCCTGCTAATCCCATCAAACGGTTGAGATTGTCGGTATTCATTCGCACCGCTCGGTTTTGGATGATGTTCGGTGCTTCTTTTGATGTCAAAACTTGTACAGGAGCAGATATTGTCTCATGATTTGCTGGGGTTTCTGGGATTGCTTGTGAAGTGAAAATATTGGCAATGGCACTAACCACTGTAGTGATATTTACATCTGCTAATTGCTGCAAATCGGGATTGGCCATATGCAACAGCATATCCACCCCTTGGAGCAACACATCAACGCCATCGGCTGTTAAAGTCACTTTTTGTGCTTGAGCTGCTGCAAAACAATCTTCCATCACATGAGCTAAGTTAACCGCCGGTTCGATTTGGACAATGCGGGCTGCACCCTTGATGCAGTGGGCTGCCCGCATTAAGGCTGCCAGTTCTGGTTTGACATCGGATTTCGTCTCCAGCGCCAATAAACAATCATTCATGACTGCAACTTGGGCTTTGACTTCCATATTGAACAAATCAAGCAAAGAAAGATTGCTGACATCGGATTCATCTAACATCAATGCACCTTCCTCGCCAAGGTAGAGAATAACAGTTCATCATCCAAGTAGCTAACACTGAGCGATCGCTCTTGAGATGCAGGTTGCCAATGAAATAATCCTTTTGTATAGGTTTGGGTTGCTAAACTCATACTCTTAGGCGCATCTTGCAATTTATCCCCATCAAATCGGTGTACACCATAAAGCTCATCCACAGCAAAAACCCAAGGATTACCAGCTTTTTCCACAACTACCATACGCGAATACACCACTGGACTGAGTGCTGGTACTACTGTGTCAGCTACTTCGAGATTCAGCAAGTGGCTGAAAGAGACACACAAGAGTAACTCTCCCCGGATATTCACCAATCCCCGAAAGATTTGATTGCTGCGGTGGGGAACGGTATGAATCACACTCGG
Source organism: Nostoc sp. 2RC (assembly GCF_014222165.1). NCBI lineage: Bacteria > Bacillati > Cyanobacteriota > Cyanophyceae > Nostocales > Nostocaceae > Nostoc > Nostoc sp. 2RC. The sequence continues at coordinate 23,685 of NZ_JACKZU010000065.1, read as the reverse complement.
AAGAGTCATTTCTTTAAAAACTTGGGCTGAAAGTGCCAGCCATTCCCGTTGTAGGCGAAAAATCACAACTGTCATGTGAGTTGTGTGGGAAGATTGTTCGCTAACTCTCGATTCTGCAAATAGCTGAGTCCATTCCTGGCGATAATTTTCGGCAATGGAGCGTTCTAATAAGTGGCGACCTGCCGTAGAGTACACAGGACAATTGCGGCAGTGGGTGTGTGTAGCTAGCTGGGGACAGGAGCCATCGCCCCCTGTGCCGATAAAATTCCAACAACGTTCAATATTTAATTCCATAGCCATCTGGTTCATAGGAGCTGCTCAAGAGAATTGGTGAATTAGAGGTATGGCGTCTTCTGTTTTCACCTGAAAGCGGGCAATCTCTCGACGCAATCCCTGTGCTACTTGGTTAAGTTGGACAATGGCGTGATTAATTTCCCGCAAGGAATCGGTACTTTGTACGGAGGTGTTGCTCAATTGCACCATCGCATCACTAATTTGTTGCGCTCCCACAGATTGGGTTTCCATACCCTGGTTAACAAACTCAAATCGCGGATTTAGGTCTTGCACTTGTTGAATAATTTGCCCGACTTGTCTGCTAATAATGGCAACATCTTTTATAGTCCGCTCTACTTCTGTGGCGAACTTGTCCATTTCCATCACACCTGTGGACACTGAGGATTGCATCTGCTTAACCATCTGCTCGATGTCCAGAGTTGCAACAGCGGTTTGATCTGCTAATCGGCGAATTTCTCTAGCAACTACAGCAAAGCCCAAGCCATACTCTCCGGCTTTTTCGGCTTCAATTGCCGCATTTAATGACAGCAAATTTGTTTGGTCTGCCACTTTAGTAATTGTGACGACAATATTATTAATGTTGTTTGCCTTTTCGCTAATCACTCCCAATCGAGCAGCGATGCCATTAGTGGCTTCTGACAACTGCCGCATGGTAGTTTCCATTCGCAATAAATCTTTTTGGCTATCATTGGCTGCTGTTGTCGTGATATGTGAAATATTGGCAACTTGTTCCATTGCACTTACTAGTTCCCTGGAGGTGGCAGAAATTTCTTTGGTGGCGGCTGTCACTTCATTAGTAGATGCTACTTGCTCGATGAGGGTAGCTTCTAATTGTTTACCCGAAGCTGCTATTTGAGTAGCTGAGGTAGTCACTTGGATGCCCGAATGCTGTACCTGACGAATTAGAGTGTTAAGATTCTTCGTCATGGTTTGGAAAGCAGTTAAGAGTGTATTCATTTCATCTTTGCTGTTGGAGTTAGCTGCAATTTGAGTTGTTAAGTTACCCAAAGAAATTTGCTCTGCAACTTTAATAACATCAAAAATCTGAGATGCAATTTGTCGAGCGATGACAAACCCAACAACAATAGCTGTTATCGGGCCAATGGCAATTCCTATAGAAATCCAGAAAATGCTGCGAGCCACATTTTGCTCGACTTCTTTTTGTGTATCTGAGACATAAGATTCATGGAGCTGCAAAAGTTTGTCTGCTTGGTCGGTAGTTATTTTAAATAATGGTTCTTCAGTATTTTTGACTTCATAGACAAGCTGATTGCGTAAGTTAAATGCAGTTTGTACAGTAGGAAAATTAGCGATATCCTGTTTTTGGTTGATTAATTCCAGTTGTTTTTTCCAAGGATTTTTAATTCCGACTTGATTTAGCTGTTGCTCAATATCTAATAATTTTTCATGGGATTTTTTCCAAGCTTCTAATTGCTCTTTCAAGAGTTCATAGTCTTTTGTTTCTTCTTCGCTAAATGGCGTTGCTTCGTACTGTTGGATACCATCATTAATCTGTTTCCAACCGCTCTGAATTTGAGTGATGACACTCTCTCTTTCACTACCCGTAACTTCAGGATTCAATAATAATCTTTCTGCCGATTGAATTTGTGTTTGACCTTCTTTAATCTTCCATACCCCCGACAAGCTGGGTATATTATTCATGGTTAGGGCGTTAATTGACTGATTTAACTCGTTAGTAACGAACCATCCCAGCAAGGCCATTGTGAATACAAGCAATCCTATGAATAAAAATGAACCGATCAACCGTGTTTGTAAACTTATATTTTTGAACATTGGATATGGTACTATTCCTCTGTTACCGTAAAACACCTTCAATTATTAAAATTCCCAAATCACAAACAAGATGAACAGTATGTATTTCCTAGACAGAAACAAATTATAAAGTAAGCAACTAAGTAGAACATGGTAAATAATTAAAGGTTTGTAGTGAGAACTAAAGTTCTCAAAAAAGGACTAAAGTCCTTACTACGAACTGAATTTTATGATTTTTACATTACTTAATATGATTTGTTTTTTCAAGTAGTTCTACTTATAAGAATCCGGTTTGATTCGGATAACTATTCCTAGAGACTCTTAACAGGTAAAAAGGAATCAAAGTGTACCTAGCTTCACAAAAATAAAATATTAGTTTTATAAATTTGGAATATTATACTTTCACCTGGAAGCGAGAAATTTCTTGACGCAATCCTTGGGCGACTTGATTGAGTTGAGCGATCGCACTATTGATCTCTCGCAAAGAATCAGCTGTTTGCAATGAAGTACTACTTAACTGCACCATTGCATCACTAATTTGTTGCGCTCCTTGGGATTGTGTTTCTGTACCTTGATTTACTGCTTCAAAACGCGGTGCTAAATATTGTACTTGCTCGATAATTTGTCCTACCTGAGTACTGATATTGGCAACATCTTCTACACTCCGCCCCACTTCCGCAGCAAACTTGTCCATTTCCATCACGCCAGTAGATACGGAAGATTGCATTTGTTTAACCATTTGTTCAATATCTAAGGTAGCAACAGCAGTTTGATCCGCTAGTCGGCGAATTTCTCTAGCCACTACAGCAAAACCCAAGCCGTATTCTCCAGCTTTTTCTGCTTCAATTGCAGCATTTAAAGACAGCAAATTTGTTTGGTCTGCCACTTTAGTAATTGTGACAACGATATTGTTAATATTGTTAGCTTTTTCACTAATTATCCCAAGCCTAGCAGCTATAGAATTGGTGGCTTCTGCTAATTGGCGCATGGTAGTTTCCATTCGCAATAAATCTTTTTGGCTATCACCAGCAGCTGTGGTAGTGGCTTGTGACATTCCTGCCACTTCTTCCATCGTTTTCACCAATTCTTTGGAAGTAGCAAAAATTTCCTTGGCAGCTGCTGTAACTTCGTTGGTAGAAGCTACTTGTTCGGTAATTGTGGCTTCTAATTGCTTGCCTGATGCTGCTATTTGAGTTGTGGAAGAAGTCACTTGTATGCCAGACTGCTGTACTTGACGAATCAGCGTATTCAAGCTCTGGATCATATTTTCAAAGGCTTTTAGAAGTTGCCCGACTTCATCTTTAGTATTACTTGCACCTCCAATAACTGTTTGTGTCAAATCACCAACAGAAATTTTGTCTGCGACTTCCACAGCTTTGGCAAGTTTTTTACTTAAAACTTGGGCAATAAAAAAAGTAGCTGCCACCGCAATTAACAATGATAATATCGAGGCAATTATCGTTATTGCACTCAGGGAGAATAAAGCGGATTTAGTTGAGGTGACACTTTGTTCCAAAATTTGATTTTCATTAACTTCAAATTCATTAGATATTCGCTCAAATTCTTCAATATGTAAATTTAAATTTTGAAATAATTTTGATTTATCGGCATTATTATTTATCAATGATATTTGTTTATTAATAAAATTATCTTTTGATTTATCATAGGTAATATAAAGTTGATACATACTTTTTAATCTTTCTTTTTGTTTGAGATTCTCTATGGTCTTATCTACTAACTCGAATGCATCTTGAAAGTCACGCTGATCTTTTTGATACAGGTCTAAAGCATCATTATTAGTTTGAGGATCGAGAACATATCTACGAATTCTCCGATCCATATTGATGAGATCGATATACATCCGACCTTTACCAACTAGGGCAGTTTGGGAAATACCTACTTGTCTAAAGGTTTGTGATATTTGATTGGAAGTTGTATAGACCATGAGGCTAAAACCAATCATTAAAACTGTTGGGATAGAAAAACCAAGTAAAGTCAGGTCTTTGATTTTCCAATTGCTAAGCATTTTATCTTTCCTCAATTTGTAGTTGGATTTATAAGTAGATGGATAGGAAAATTTATCGTCTACTTAAACAGAGCCAGAATGTTCTGTTTTCACCTGAAAACGAGAAATTTCTTGACGCAATCCTTGGGCGACTTGGTTGAGTTGGGCGATCGCATAATTGATTTCTCGCAGAGCATCTGCTGTTTGCACTGAGGTGCTGCTCAACTGCACCATTGCATCGCTAATTTGTTGCGCTCCCAAGGACTGAGTTTCCATACCCTGGCTTACAGACTCAAAATGTGGTGTCACGTCTTGGACTTGCTGGATAATTTGCCCAATTCGCAAGCTGATACTGACCACATCTTCCACACTCCGCCCTACTTCTGCGGCAAACTTATCCATTTCCATCACACCTGTAGACACTGACGATTGCATATGTTTAACCATCTGTTCAATGTCGAGGGTGGCTACTGCGGTTTGATCTGCCAATCGGCGAATTTCTCTAGCAACCACGGCAAAACCCAAGCCGTATTCTCCCGCTTTCTCAGCTTCAATGGCAGCATTTAACGACAGTAAATTTGTCTGGTCTGCGACTTTGGTAATAGCAATCACAATATTGTTAATGTTGTTAGCTTTCTCGCTGATTATTCCCAATCGCCCAGCAATAGCATTGGTCGCTTCTGACAACTGTCGCATGGTAACTTCCATGCGAAGTAAATCTTTTTGACTGCTGCTAGCAGCTGTGGTCGTTATTTGTGACATAGCCACGACTTGTTCCATAGTGTTTACCAGTCCTTTGGAAGTAGCAGCAATTTCTTTGGCAGTAGCAGTTACTTGATTTGTAGAAGCTACTTGCTCGGAAATTGTCCCTTCTAATTGCTTCCCGGAGGCAGCAATTTGAGTAGCTGATTTGCTAACCAAAATGCCTGAGTTTTGCACCTGACGGATGAGAGTATTCAGGTTACCGACCATGTTTTTCAGAGAGTCCATTAACTTGCCAATTTCATCATTGGAAGTCACTTCGATTTCGGTTGTTAAATCACCAGCAGAAACTCGTTCTGCTATACTAAAAGCCGACTGTAAGGAGCGATTTAAGGAAGCACTGAGGATACGTATAATAATTAGTGAAATAATGATTGCTACAATCAAGATACATAAAAAATTGGCTATATTTATAAAGTTTGCAAATGCCTGAACCTGGCTTGCCTGCTTTTGTCTTTCTTCTAAAATTTGTTCTTCTATTTGCAGCATTGCGTCTAGCTGTTCTCTGATTTTATCCATAATTTTTTTGCCTTTATCAGAATTAATCAGAATTAGTAATTCTTGCTGTTTTCCAGATTGTTTAAGTTTGATTGTATCTGCTAATTCTTGAAATTTATCTCGAACATAAGTTTCAATAATATCTAATTTTTTAATTTGTTGTTCGTTCTTGAAAAATTTATTTTTTAATTCTTTGACATTATTTTCAACTTTATTAATAGCATTGTTATATGGCTGGAGATAATCTGAATTATTTGTAATCAAAAATCCCCTTTGTCCCGTTTCAGCATCAACCAAATTTTTTTCTATTTCTTTTAAGTAAAACTTAACAGAATAACTATGATTTAATAAACTAACAGAATCGATGAGAGAATCAGTTGTTGATTTAGAGATTAAGCTAGCAATACCTGTTAATAATAAAATTACTCCAAATCCACCCATTACAAACTGATTAATTCTTATTCCTTGTTGCATATTTATTAAAACTGTTTTTCACCAAATTGCTTCAACTTCTACAATTCCCAAATACCAAAGGAGAATAACGATTCAAATCGCTAGTTTTGCAACAAATTATTAAGCAGCCATCATCTGTTTTATCTTTAATCAGAGAATAAATGAGTTTGAGACCCTTACCAAATCCATAGCAATCTTATTTGAGTGGTCAAAATATTCACTGATAGGTGTTGACTTTCAAGAGGAACGGTGTAGTTAAAATAAGTGAAGACCTGAACCCACCAAAAAGAATTGAGAATTAAAAATTAAACATTTTTTAAGGAATTCAAAAAAATAAATGATTCCAATTCCGGTCGTTGACAGTAAGCAGTCAACAGTCAACTAAGTAGAACAGGATAAATAATTAAAGGTTTGTAGTGAGAACTTGAGTTCTCAAAAAAGGACTAAAGTCCTCACTACGAACTGAATTTTATTCTTTTACATTACTTAACATAGTTTGGTTTTTTCAAGTCGTTCTACTTATCTTCTATGAAATATTTTTTACTTAGAACTCCCTAACTCTTAATTTTTAATGTTCACTTGTTTTTTAGCCGATGAATTCGTTGCCACAGAAGATTGGCGCTAGCAATATTTCCTTGATGTTCTCTAAGCAATGCTAGATGAGTAAGTGCCTCTTCGTGAGTAGGTTGCAAGTAAATTGCCTTTTGAAAAGATTGTGCTGCCTGTTCATTTTGTGCCATTGCTTGCTGCATCTGACCAAGAAGGACATAGGCTTCGATACTGGCGCGGTTTTGCCTGAGATAAGAATTGCACAGTTTAATGGCTTCGTCTAAGCAACCCCTATCGGCTAGGATTTTCGCTGTTTCTAATAAATTATCTGAAAGATTTTGAGTTGAAATTTTAGTATTTATTTTGGTAGCTTGCGCTGAAATATGAGATTGTGTGTGTTGTGGAAGAATTATATTTTTTAGGGGTAATTTGCGCTCAAAAAGATGATTTTTAACAGGATTATCTAGGCAAATATCAGCATGTTTAACAGGGTGAGAGGCGAGTGGTTTGTGATAAGCAAATGCTAAAGGCTGACGCACAGAAACGAAATAGGAGTTCAGCAACAAACCGGTTTCTGCATGACCAACAAATAACAAACCCTCTGGGAGAAGTAACTTTTCCAGAAATTTAATAGTGCGGGTTTTGTTGGGTCGATCGAAGTAAATTAATAAATTACGGCAAAAAATAACATCATAAGGCAGCGTATCCGCTAATAAATTATTATCTAGTAAATTACCTTGGAGAAAATTCACCATTTGCCTGACTTGTTCGCATAGGTGATATCCTGCTTCAGTTAATTGAAAATAGCGGTGTTGAAATAATTGGGTATTGCCTCGAAATGAGTATTGATGATAGATTGCTCGTTGGGCTTTTAGCAGACATTTTTTGCTAATATCAACAGCATCGATGTGAATATTTGTAGGATTTAATCCTACTTCCAATAAAGCGATCGCAATGGAATATGGTTCTTCACCCGTAGAACACGGTAAACTCAAAACCCGCAATACACCTTGGGGATTTTTTGGCAACCACTCACATAAAACGTAATGTTTCAGAAAGGTAAAAGATTCTGGTTCTCGAAAAAACCAAGTTTCTGGAACAATTACACTATCAATCAATGCTTCCCATTCCTGGCTAGATGCTTGCAATTTTCCCAGATAGCTAGCAATATCTCCAATACCGCAATCTAGCATCCGTTGAGAAATAGCACTAGCGATCGCATCAGCACCAATGGAATTTGCATCCAAACCAATCTTGCTTTTTAGTAAAGCTTCAATCACAGATTGTGCCATTTATTGACTCTTCAGGGCAATCTAAAATTCAGCATTGCGGCCACTTTCTGCCAAGAGATTCACTTGCTGTGTTTCTGACAACAAATTCTCAATGCGAAGACATTGAATCATCCCTTGAGTGTCTACAATCATCTTGCCCAAATATGGTGCTGCATCGATCTGAATATTGGAATCAACAAATTCCGACTCCGATTTTTGTAATGTTTCTACAATCTGTTCTGCCATTAGGCCTAAAATATAAGGTTCTCGGACTTCCGTAGAATTTTTTCCCCAGTATTTGACTAATACAATCCGAGTACTGAAGTTTTCGCAACTGGGTTTCCCAGCCATTAACTCAGATAAGTCTATGACTGGTACAATACGTCCCCGATAGTTAAAAACACCCGCTATATATTCAGGTTTGTGGGGCAAGCTTTTAAGAATGACAAGGGGTATAACTTCTACAACTTGTCGGCTTTCTATGGCGTATCGCTCATTATTAATACTGAGAATTAACAATAACATGAGTTATCAAATATATGCATTTTTATTAACTATATGTTATTTTTGGGATTCGCTTGATAAAATATCCCTCTATACAAATAAAACCCGCGAATGCGGGTTTCAAAGTTTTTATTAATCTATCAGACGGACTTAGTTTGTGTAGACTTGATTTCTAATCGCCTGGTTTTCAACTCAAACTAAAACTCGGCACTTTGTGGTGTACGCGGGAAGGGAATTACATCACGAATATTTGCCATTCCGGTAATGAATTGCACAAGTCGTTCAAAACCCAAACCAAAACCAGCGTGAGGAACAGTCCCATAACGACGTAAATCTAAATACCACCATAAATCTTCTGGCTTCATTCCTTGTGCTACTACCCGACGTTCTAGAACTTCTAAGCGTTCTTCCCGTTGGGAACCACCAATAATTTCGCCAATTTTCGGCGCGAGAATATCCATTGCACGGACGGTTTTTTCGTCGTCGTTCAAGCGCATATAAAAAGCTTTGATTTTCGCTGGATAATCTGTAACAATTACTGGTTTTTTAAACAATTGTTCAGCCAGGTAACGTTCGTGTTCTGATTGTAAATCTAAGCCCCAGCTGACGGGATATTCAAATTTGACATCGGCTTTTTCTAAAAGTGCGATCGCTTCTGTATAAGTTAAGCGTTCAAATTGATTGTTAATAATATTATCGGCTGTTGCCAACACAGAATTATCAATGCGCTGGTTGAAAAATTCCATATCTTCCGGGCAAGTTTCCAACACATAATTAAAGATATGTTTGAGAAACGCTTCAGCTAAATCCATGTCGCCTTCTAGGTCACAAAAAGCCATTTCTGGCTCAACCATCCAAAATTCTGCTAAGTGACGCGAAGTATTTGAATTTTCTGCGCGGAAAGTAGGGCCAAATGTATAGACATTGCTAAACGCCATGGCCATAATTTCTGCTTCTAATTGACCGCTAACTGTTAAATATGTCGGTTTAGCAAAAAAATCCTGACTGTAATCTACTGCTTGATTATCAGTGCGGGGAATATTTTTTAAATCCAAACTCGTAACGCTAAAAAGTTCGCCCGCACCTTCACAATCGCTAGCAGTAATGATGGGTGTATGTACCCATAAAAAGCCTCTTTCTTGGAAGAATTGGTGAATTGCAGCCGAACAAGCATTTCTCACCCGAAAAACTGCACCAAAAGAATTAGTACGCGATCGCAAATGTCCAATGGTTCGGAGAAACTCAAAGGAATGACGTTTCTTTTGCAGGGGATATGTATCGGGATCGGCTTCTCCGTGGACTTTTATGGATTGTGCTTTTAATTCAATTCGCTGTCCTTTACCCAAGGAAGCTACCAATACCCCAGCCACTTCAACAGCAGCACCTGTGTTCAGTTTTTTCAAGGTAGCTTCATAATCTGGCAAATCCTGATTGATGACGACTTGCAAATTAGCTAGCGATGAGCCGTCATTAACTTCGATAAAAGCAAATCCTTTGGATTCGCGTTTTGTCCTCACCCAGCCTTGAACTAGAAGAGACTCATCAGGTTGACCACTTCGCAATATTTCTGCAATCCGTCGATTTACCATATTATGCAACTTATATTTCGTCTACGTAGGGACTAAACATATTAAAGAATGTTACCTGATTAATCCAATCCTAAATTGCGATTATCCAGCATAAGACTTTAATATCCAGCCTATGATAACGCCCATTCCACCAAAGCGGACGGCCTGCCAGAAAGGTTTTTTCAGACTACGCCAAGAAAATAACTGACTTTCTAAGTTGAGTTCTAGGATTTCTAACTGCTGTTTGATTTGCCGTAATTCTGCTTTAATTTCTGGTGTCTGGGATTTATGGCGCTTTAATTGCTCCTGACGCTGCTGGAATTGAGCCTTTTGCTGACCATCTCGCTGTACTTGATTGTAACGTTCTCTCAAGGACAAGAGCGATCGCTCTACTTCCTCAATTTGTTGCTCTAAATCTGGTTCCGGATTTTCCCCTGGTGGTTGTGATTGTTGAGACGGCTTCATTTACAAGTAGTAAACTAAGATTAAAAGTCAATTGTCATTTGTGATTGGTCATTTGTCATTAGTCATTAGTCTTTTGTTCAATGCCTAATTACGGCAGTTGCTCCACATTTGGAGACAAAATGACCGCAATGCCCAATGCCCAATGCCCAATGCCCAATACCCAATGACAATTGACAATTGACAAAGGATTTGAAATCATGTCTCAATCTGCACAACTGCCAAAAACCAGTCAACTTAGTGAATTTAGTACTTTAGAACTAGCCCAAGCCCTGATGCAAAGACTCAGCATCTCTCCTGAAGATTGGCATCGCCTCAAGTCTAATCGCAATTCCCGCGCCAGCGAACAAGTGGCAGCAGCTCTTGTTTACCTTTTAAACAATCAACCACAAGAAGCCCAAGCCAGATTAGAACAAGCTATTGGTTGGCTAGATAGGTCTATTTCTGCTCCTCCCTGTCCAACTCATGGAAAAAGTTAGGAGTTAAGAGTTAGGAGTTAATAGTTTTAGACTTTTAACTCATCACTCCTAACTCCTAACTACAATTACCGTCGCAGAGATAGTCCCCGACGATTTTCCATTTGTTTACAAAGCCTCAATTCTGTACCTTTGCGATTCCACTCTACCTGATCGAAAATTTGATGTAAAAGACATAGACCCCGACCACTTTCTGCTTCATCTGGTGGCAGATAGTCCGTTGGTTCTTCATCAGTAATGGGTGAGGGGTTAAACCCACTACCCTGGTCTGAAATTATCCACCAATATTGATTATCTATTAAGGAAAAACGTACTACAACCCTTTTACTAGGATCTAGATTATTGCCATGTTTAGCTGCATTTACTAGGGCTTCTTGAAGTCCTAAACGTAATTCTGACTGTAATTTTGCTGGAATTTCTGCCAACAATAAGTCTAATATGGGACAAAGATAGAGGGTTGAGGCAAAACTAATAGTGCCCCAATAACGTCCAACTGGACGAAGCGAAATAGTAATCACAAGAGAAACCCCATAGCTTTCAGTTAGCTAGACATCAGTTTGGTGTCACAGGCACCCTGATAATAATTGAGGTGGTCATGCTGCCTTCAAACTTGCGTCTTTAAAACTAAATTTTGAAAATGCTAGGGAGCATTGATTCTATGAATGATTTGAGATTGCTGGAATAAATAACGGCTGCAATAAATTAAATCTAGGAATGAGCAACTTAGAAAATTGCTATCAATTTCATTGAGTATTGGCATACTCTAATTAATCGCCGATTTTTAATTTACACAATCCCATTCATACTTTTAGGAATCAATGCAACTTTAATTTCTTTAAACAAAATGAATTTCTATTTTTAGGTTAATTCGATTTTAGCATTGTTAGTATGCAGTAGACTACAAATTTGAAATTTCAATTTTTTTAAAGGAATCAGCATCCTTACCCAAATGTCATAGCACAAGAAAGGCAGCAGCTTCCACATGAGCAGTTTGGGGAAAAAAATCAGCAGGTTGTACCCGTGTGATTTTATATTGCCCATCTTCACAGAGTAATTTCAGGTCGCGGGCGAGTGTGGCTACTTTACAGCTGACGTAAACAATCTGAGATGGTTTCAATTGCCGTAAAGTTTCGATGACAGCGCCATCGCAACCTTTCCGTGGTGGATCGAGAATTACGACCTCTGGTATTGTGCCCATTTTTGGCAGCAATTTCTCAACTGCCCCCACTTGAAATGTGACATTATCAATTTCATTACGCTGGGCATTGAAAATAGCTTGTTCCACGGCTGCTGCTTGCACTTCTAAACCTATAGCTTGGCGTACTTGTTTGGCCAGGGGTAAAGTTAAAGTCCCAATACCACAGTAGGCATCAACTAGCAATTCGTGTCCTTGAAGATTGAGTTGTGACTGAATTACCTGCAATAGTGCCTCTGCCGTTTCTGTGTAAACTTGGAAAAATGTATCTGGGCGCACTTGAAATTCCAGTCCAGCAAATTGTTCGCACAGGTGGGGTACTCCAGCGATGCAACGGGTTTCTAATCCAAAGATAGCATTTGTGCGATCGCCATTGCGATTCAGGCATACTCCCATTAGCTGGGGATAACGCTTTAACCATTCCTGGGCTTGGGTGGCAATTTCTGGTAAATTCCAGTCCTTCACCACCAAAGTCAGCAACATTTCGCCAGTATGGCGGCCGATGCGTAAACTCAAATGGCGAATTTGCCCAAGGTGGCGCTGTTCGTCGTAAATTTGCCACCCCCGCCGTTGAATATCCTGCTTGACTTCAGCAAGCATGGGATTTAAACGCGAGTCTTGCACTGGACATTGATTTAAGTTGATTAATTGGTGACTACCTTTTTGGTAGTAACCAGCTTGTACTTGTCCGGTTACCGATTTCCCCAGAGGATAAGTAGATTTATTGCGGTAGCCCAAAGCAGAACCAGCAGCCAGGACTCGATCTACTGGTGGTTGGGTAAAACCGCCTATGCGCTCCATTGCTTGGATAACTTGATTTTGCTTAGCTACAAGCTGGTAATCATAGTTAATGTGCTGCCACTGGCAACCACCACATTTGTCAGCCACAATACAAGCAGGCCGGATGCGATGAGGAGATGGTTGCAATAGCTTTTGTAGCTTAGCGTGGGCATATTTCGGTTTAACATGTGCTAAACGCACAAGAGCGCGATCGCCTGGTACAGTATCAGCAACAAACACTACACGTTCATCAGCACGTCCCACACCATCACCACTATCACTCAGATCGGCGATGGTTACTTCAATTAATTCACCTTGTTGCCAAATTATTTTAGTCATTAGTCATTAGTCATTGGTAATTAGTCATTAGTCATTGGTCTGGGGTATGTTGACTGTTGACTGTTGATTGTTAACTGGGGAGTTATTATTCTCCCCTGCTCCCTGCTCCCACCCTGCAAGAAGCTAAAGCTACATCTCCCTCATCTGGCCACCTCCCCACTCCCCCTTCACTTGTGTACCTCAGACTCGCTAAACTAGCAGATAATATTTAAGGTGATTTCAATCATCATGACTGTAATTAGCCAAGTTATTCTCAAAGCCGACGACGAACTGCGTTATCCCAGCAGTGGCGAACTTAAAAATATCAAAGACTTTTTGGAAACCGGTGTACAACGGACGCGCATTGCTGCTACGTTAGCTGAAAATGAAAAAAAGATAGTCCAGGAAGCAACCAAACAACTTTGGCAAAAGCGCCCTGATTTTATCTCTCCCGGTGGTAATGCTTACGGTGAACGCCAACGTTCTCTATGTATCCGTGATTTTGGCTGGTACTTACGCCTAATTACTTATGGTGTACTTGCTGGCGACAAAGAGCCAATTGAAAAAATTGGTTTGATTGGTGTGCGCGAAATGTACAACTCATTGGGCGTTCCTGTCCCTGGAATGGTAGAAGCTATCAATTCCCTGAAAACAGCTGCCCTTGGGTTACTGAGTGCAGAAGACGCTGCTGAAGCTGCACCATACTTTGATTACATCATTCAAGCGATGTCTTAATCTAAAGTTTGTGCTGATTTTGGGAGATACTTTTGCTCTGTGAGAGTGGACACAGAATTTTAACACTCCATAGACATAAGATTACTAATCCCATCCTAACTTCCCCACATTTGGTAGTAGCTGTGGCTAAATCTCTGTCAAGTTACTAACCAGTTGTGGGGAAATTTTATGGGCATGGGGTATGGAGAGATGGGGAGACTTGTACTGAGCGGAGCCGTTGGCGCAGCCTCTCGCAGAGAAGTATGGGGAGATGGGGAGAAAATCTTCCCCTCTGCCAATGCCCAATCCCCAATGCCCCATGCCCAATTACTAAAATGACAAAAAACCGACAGTCTTTGATGAAGGCTGTCGGTGATTAGTGTGTTCCCTATTAATGACTCGGCTAGAGTTCAGTTGTCTTTAATTATGCCTAGCTCGCAATGGGAATGAGACGATCCTAATCATCTATAAGTGTGATTGTCGTCACTTGATTGTTACAGCAAAACTGCATATACCCAAGAAATCACTGATTTATAGTCAATCTATACAAGTTTCGAGCTAAGAGTATATACGCTGGTAGATATTTTTTCAGTTTCAAAGCAAATAACGCCAATCACCCTAACTAGGGAGTAAAACATCAGATAGACGAATTCACAAACTCATGCCCCATTTGCCAAAGTGTTGTAAGAGAAAGAGCTATCTGCAAAGATAAAACTCTCAAAACCAGTCGTAGACAAGCTAATGAGGTTTCCATTGTTATTGAAACTGATGTTGGCAGTTTTAAGGGTATTGCAAGCAACAACACCAGATACGAGCAGTTGAGAGCGATTAAAAGCTGTCAAATCGAGGGTGTCAAAACCATCTCCACCATCAACAGTTGCAGCACCGAAGCCTTTAAAGTAGTCATCCCCAGCGCCCAGAGCAATCTTGATACCGCCGCCGATAGTCACTTTCTGTTGAACTCCATCTAGGATACTGGTAGCGACAACTTTGTCATTGCCATAACCAGTTTTAATGGTTCCCTTTCCGTAAATTCCGTAGGCAGTACCACCGATGGTTGCTGTAGCCTGTCCGGTAAGAACGTCAGAATCATTGCCAGTATTGATGGTTCCATCGTTGAAGATGCCATAAGCTATGGAGTTATTTCCAGAACTGTTGCCATAACCAGTAATTGTGTCTTTGCCCGATCCTGTAGTGATGGTGCCGTCTTTAGTGTTCTCGATGCCGATGCCAGCACCAGAGTCGCCCAGACGTTCAACACCGATGCCACCGTTGCCACCAGTACCGGTGCCAATGATAGTGTCTTCTCCGTCTCCGGTATTCAGTTGGGCACTGTTGCTAATGCCTGTCCCACTACCGCCGTTGCTCAAGAAAAAACCGTTGTCAGTGTCGATGCCAGCGTTGCCTCCAGTACCGTTACCGATGATAGTGTCTTCTCCGTTCCCTCCATTCAGAGTGCCACTATTGGCGATGCCGATGCCAGCACCGCCAGAGCCTAACTCGACGCCCTCACCACCGCTACCACCGATACCAGTACCTGAGATAGTGTCTTTTCCATCCCCTGCATTGAGACTGTCACTGTTGGCAATGCCTGTGCCACTACCGCCATTACCGCCGATGAAGCCATCGTCGCCGCTGCCACCAGTACCTATGCCGATGATAATGTCTTCTCCGTCCCCTACATTCAAACTACCATCGTTGCTAATACCGAATCCATTACCGCCGCGGCCCGCGATGCCGATGCTACTAAAGCCGCCGTTGCCGCCAGTACCGATGCCGTTAATTTTATCTTTTCCGTCCCCTGCATTCAGACTGCCACTGTTACTGATGCCTGTGCCAGTGCCGCCGTCGCCGCCTCCGTCGTTACCGTTTCCGCCTTGGCCACCAGTACCAGTGCCGTTAATTGTATCTTTTCCGTCCCCTGCATTCAGACTGCCACTGTTACTGATGCCTGTGCCCCTACCGCCCTCGCCAACGTTGCCCCTGCCCCCGGAGGCGTCGCCACCAATTCCTGTGCCATTAATTGTGTCTTTTCCATCCCCTGTATTGAGAGTACCACTGTTAGCAATGCCGATTCCTGTACCGCCGTCATCGCCGTCGCCAAAGCTGCCGCTGGCGTTGCCGCCAGTACCAGTGCCGATGATAGTATCTTCTCCATCTGCTGCATTCAGAGTACCACTGTTGCTGATGCCGATGCCACTACCGCCTTTGTTGCCGATGCCCCCGGTGGCGTCGCCGCCATTGCCGCCAGTGCCAGTGCCGGCGATCGTGTCGTTTCCGTTCCCTGCATTCAGAGTGCCACTGTTAACAATACCTGTACCAACTCCACCATTCCCAGGAATATCAACTTCGCTACTGCCACCTTTACCGCCAGTACCAGTGCCGACGATCGCGTCATTTCCCTCCCCTGCATTCAAACTACCGCTGTTAGCGATGCCTGTCCCAGTTCCACCGTCGCCGCCGTTACTACTGTTGGCGTTTTGGCCGTCACCACCAGTACCAGTGCCAGTAATTGTGTCATTTCCATTTCCTACGTTCAAGCGGCCGCGGTTGGCAATGCCAGTCCCATTGCCGCCATTGGTACTACCGCTGCTACCAACAGCTTTACCCTTAATGCTGTCATTACCTGAGCGGGTACAAATTAAGCCTCCAGTTAAAATATCGATACCTATTGCCACAGATACATTTAACTCTTCGCCGACTAAAGTGTCGGAGCCAAAACTACCAATAAAATTGGGTGGAATGCTAATTCTAGGCACGATTCAAGTCCTTTCAATTGGGTTACTACGGTAATTTATTAGACCTCTTGCAAAAGTGCTTTTTGCACTCCAGGGGGAAAAGGGTAAAGCTTAAAGGGGAAGGGGACAATAGAGAACTTTTTCCCTTCCCCCTTTTCCCAACTTCTGCAAGAAGTCTATTCATTTGGATGAGTTGTCTTTGAAAAGTTCACAGAATTCTTTCTCCAAAAGCCATTCGCTGATTAAGCCTACTGTTGTAGAAGTAAATAAAGCACAATCAATTCTGAGGCATTAAATCTACATTCGGCAGGTGCGATCGTCTCGGATAAATTTTTTCTGCCTTGAACTAATGGGTCGTGTGATGGGCTAACAGCTATTTCTAAATTCTAGAAATAACTTATGCTCGTTATAAAAAAAGAAACTTTATAACTTTGCTAGCAACAGTATAATTACCAGTACTTGAGGATTGAATACAACATATATTTAAATACTTTTAAAAAAGTTTTTAAATATACAAATAACTAAATAGTTATAAATAAACAACAGTTCGACAATTATAGAACTACACTTACAAGGCAAGTAAATCGATAGAATAATGCTCTGTACAATTGGTGCATTATTTCCATGACTGCCACATCTCCTGCTCCCTTTTCCCCCGAAGAAATCGCCGCCGAAGGTATAAAGCCAGAAGAATACGCAGAAATCGTCCGTCGTTTAGGGCGTCATCCCAACAAAGCCGAACTGGGAATGTTTGGGGTAATGTGGTCAGAGCATTGCTGTTATAAAAATTCTCGACCTTTACTCAAACAGTTCCCTACCGAAGGTCACCGCATCCTTGTGGGGCCTGGTGAAAATGCTGGTGTTGTAGATTTAGGCGACGGACTACAACTAGCCTTTAAGATTGAATCCCACAACCACCCCTCAGCTGTTGAACCTTTTCAAGGAGCTGCAACAGGAGTAGGAGGTATTCTCAGGGATATCTTTACGATGGGTGCGCGTCCCATAGCCATCTTAAACTCGCTGCGTTTTGGTTCCCTAGAAGATGCCAAAACCCAAAGGTTATTTTCTGGCGTGGTTTCAGGAATTTCCCATTACGGTAATTGTGTGGGAGTCCCCACAGTTGGTGGTGAAGTTTACTTTGATGCTGCTTACTCCGGTAATCCCTTGGTGAATGTAATGGCGTTGGGGTTAATGGAAACGCCAGAAATTGTCAAATCTGGAGCATCTGGTTTGGGAAACCCTGTGTTATACGTTGGTTCCACCACCGGGCGCGATGGTATGGGAGGCGCGAGTTTTGCCAGCGCAGAGTTGACTGAACAGTCAATGGATGACCGCCCTGCTGTGCAAGTGGGCGACCCGTTTCTAGAAAAATCCTTAATTGAAGCTTGTCTGGAAGCTTTTAAAACAGGTGCGGTTGTCGCCGCCCAGGATATGGGAGCAGCAGGAATCACCTGTTCTACTTCAGAGATGGCGGCAAAAGGTGGTGTGGGAATTGAACTAGATTTAGATAAAATTCCCGTGCGGGAGCTAGGGATGGTTCCCTATGAATACTTGCTCTCAGAATCTCAAGAACGAATGCTGTTTGTTGCCCACAGAGGCAGGGAGCAGGAGTTAATAGACATTTTTCACCGTTGGGGACTCCATGCTGTGGTTGCTGGTACAGTGATTGCCCAACCCATTGTACGAATTCTCTATCAAGGTAAAGTAGCAGCAGAAATTCCCGCTGAAGCTTTGGCAGAAAATACGCCGCTTTATCAACGAGATTTGCTGGCAGAACCACCAGAATATGCACGTAAAGCTTGGCAATGGACTGCTAATTCTTTGCCTAGTTGTACAATTGCTGGCATCGAACTCCAAGGAGGCTTGCAAAGCTGGAATGATATTCTCTTAAGTTTGCTTGATACACCAACCATCGCTTCTAAAAGCTGGGTATATCGTCAATACGACCATCAAGTCCAAAACAATACCGTAATTTTACCAGGTGGTGCAGATGCGGCTGTTATTCGCTTACGTCCACTGGAAGAGGACAAGGGGACAAGGGGACAAGGGGGACAAGGGGACAAGGAAATTCCCAATGCCCAAAGCGCAGTTGCAGCCACGGTAGACTGCAATTCTCGTTATGTTTACCTCGATCCCTATGAAGGAGCTAAGGCAGTGGTGGCGGAAGCGGCACGCAATCTTAGTTGCGTGGGTGCTGAACCTCTAGCTGTAACAGATAACTTGAATTTTGGCTCTCCAGAAAAACCAATTGGTTACTGGCAATTAGCAGAAGCTTGTCGCGGTTTAGCAGAAGGTTGCCGGGAATTGGCAACACCAGTTACAGGTGGAAATGTCTCTTTGTACAATGAAACCCTTGATTCCCAGGGCACTCCCCAACCAATTTATCCCACTCCTGTTGTGGGTATGGTGGGCTTGATTCCCGATATTACTAAAATTTGCGGTCAAGGTTGGCAAACAGTAGGGGATGTAATTTATCTTTTAGGATTGCCTTTAACATCGCCACTCAGTTTGGGAGCATCTGAGTATTTAGCCGCCATCCACGGTACTGTTGCTGGAAAACCGCCACAAATAGATTTTGAGTTGGAACGTCGAGTACAGCAAGTTTGTCGTCATGGAATTCGTAATGGTTGGGTACGTTCTGCTCACGATTGTGCCGAGGGAGGAATAGCGATCGCTTTAGCAGAATGTTGCATTTCTGGCAAGTTGGGTGCCCAAATTAATTTAGAAATAACACCAACTCAATTTCGCCTAGATGAGGTGCTGTTTGCCGAAGGCGGTAGTCGAATTTTAGTTTCCATAACACCAGAACACCAAGAAATTTGGGAATCATACTTACAGGAACATCTGGGACAACAGTGGCAAAAACTCGGCATAGTCGGTAATTTCGAGGCGGGTTTGGGGGTTTTAACCACTGACAACCAACCCTTAATCAAAGTTAATATTGAACATATCAGCGATCGCTATTCTCAGGCGATCGTCAGGCGTCTCGCTATCCACACCACTACTCCCAGTTGAAGCACTTAGGATCTGAGGTCAAGAGTTAAGAATAAAAAATATAACTCTTCACTTCTAATTTCTTAACCTTCACGAACACAATTACGGTACTGTTTTAATGGATGGTTAAAGATTTATTAAGAATCCTGCGACTATCTATCGACATAATCCCAGTGACTCGACTACCAAATTTTAGATTTTAGATTTTAGATTTTGGATTGGAGTATTTTACTCAGGTTTATGTATCATCCGTCTTTAGCGGATTAAAGCAATCTCAAATTATCAACCCGTATTCTTTCTGGGGTGCGGTCAATCCAAAATCGTAAATCTAAAATCCAAAATTGACAGACCCCCCACCAGGAGCAAAGCTAGCATGACTTCTATTCATTCTGTCACTTTGGATGAATACCCCGACCAGACCAACAACGCAATCAATAATTATGAAAATCATCCCGACAAGCCAGAAGAAGCTTGCGGTGTTTTTGGTATTTACGCGCCAGGAGAAAACGTTGCTAAACTAAGCTACTTTGGATTGTATGCACTCCAACACCGGGGTCAAGAATCAGCTGGTATTGCCACCTTTGAGGGTACGAAAGTCCACCTGCACAAAGATATGGGCTTGGTATCTCAAGTATTTAACGAATCTATCTTAGAACAGTTACCTGGTAGCCTTGCTGTTGGTCACACTCGTTATTCAACTACAGGTTCTAGCCGCAAAGTTAACGCTCAACCCGCGGTCGTTGAAACCCGTCTGGGTTCATTAGCTCTTGCACATAATGGTAATTTAGTCAATACAGTACAATTGCGTCAAGAGTTGCTGGATAACAAATGCAACTTAATCACCACAACAGACTCAGAAATGATTGCTTTTGCCATCGCTCAAGCCATCGACGCAGGTGCAGATTGGTTAGAAGGTGCCATTCAAGCATTTCATCGCTGCGAAGGAGCCTTTAGTTTAGTTATTGGTACTCCGAATGGGGTTATGGGGGTGCGTGACCCCAATGGCATTCGTCCTCTAGTAATTGGCACTTTGCCTGGTAATCCAGTGCGTTACGTTTTGGCTTCGGAAACCTGTGGTTTGGATATTATTGGAGCCGAATACCTGCGGGATGTAGAACCTGGTGAATTAGTTTGGATGACAGAAGAAGGTTTAGCTTCCTATCATTGGAGCCAACAGCCCCAGCGAAAATTGTGTATCTTTGAGATGATTTACTTTGCCCGCCCCGATAGCATTATGCATAACGAAAGTTTGTACAGCTATCGGATGCGATTAGGGCGGCAATTAGCAAAGGAATCTGCTGTAGATGCCGATATTGTCTTTGGAGTTCCTGATTCTGGTATCCCTGCGGCCATTGGATTTTCTCAAGCTTCTGGTGTTATGTACATGGAAGGACTGATTAAAAATCGCTACGTCGGGCGAACCTTTATTCAACCAACCCAGACTATGCGCGAATCAGGTATCCGCATGAAACTCAACCCACTTAAAGATGTACTGGTGGGCAAAAGAGTGATTATTGTAGATGACTCCATTGTGCGCGGTACCACCAGTCGCAAACTGGTTAAAACTTTGCGTGAGGCGGGTGCAATAGAAGTACACATGCGAATTTCTTCTCCACCAGTAACTCACCCTTGCTTCTACGGCATCGATACTGATTCTCAAGACCAGCTAATTGCTGCTACCAAATCAGTAGAAGAAATTGCCAAGCAACTGGAAGTAAATAGCCTTGCTTATCTCAGCTGGGAGGGAATGCTAGTAGCCACAGGAGAAGACACCAATAGTTTTTGTTCTGCCTGCTTTACTGGAAATTATCCAGTAGCCATTCCTGAGCAAGTGAAGCGTTCTAAGTTGATTTTGGAAAAAGAAAAGGTAGTGGTATAGAGGATTGAGGGAGTGGGGAGTTAGGAGTTAGGAGTTAGGAGTTAGGAGTTAGGAATTGGGAATTATTCTCCTTGTCTCCCTCATCTCCCCATGCCCCATGCCCGATGCCCCATGCCCCATCTAGGTAAAATAGGTAAATACCTTAACAAATAATGATTTATGAACCAGCCGATATCTGAGAGAGTGCGCTGGACTACTGCCGACTTAGAATTATTCCCAGATAACGGGAATCGCTATGAAATTATTGACGGAGAATTGTTTGTGACCAGAGCGCCTCACTGGAAACATCAAAAAACTTGTGTGAGAATTAGTACCTCGCTAGATAATTGGTCACAGACTACTGGTCTGGGAGAAGTTGTGATGGCTCCAGGTGTAATTTTTGGCGAGAATGATAATGTCATTCCTGATGTTGTCTGGGTTAGTAATGAGAGATTGCCGTTACTTTTAGATGAGGCGGGGCATTTGACTGGTGCGCCACAACTGGTAGTGGAGGTGTTGTCTTCCGGTGTTGAGAATGAAAAGCGAGATCGGGAACTTAAACTAAAGCTTTATTCAGCAAGAGGTGTCAGGGAATATTGGATTGTCGACTGGCACAAACAACAAGTGGAGGTTTATCGGCGCGAGCAAGGGAGTTTAAAGTTAGCTGCCACGTTGTTCAGTGGTGATGAACTAAATTCACCGATATTGCCTGATTTTACTTGTGCGATCGCCTCTTTATTTTCTTAATATATTTTATTTGCTTTTTTGTGACATGAAGCTGCTTCTCAAGATTGGGACTTACGCAAAATAACGAAAAACGTAGATGTGGAGCGGTTTACCGCAGGCTACCGCATTCGTGTAGCGTCTCGTTAGAGAAGTGGCTCCCCGCAGGGTAGGACACAAAGAAATAAGAGTTTGAGAGAGTTTTTGCGTAAGTCCTATTAGTTTTTAACTATGTTGTAAAAACTCCACTTTGGGCAATAATGGGTCACTAACAATTCCTACACCACTAAAACCCCAGCGTTTGAGCAAACTTCCTAACTGTGTTCCTGGAATCGATTCGATGGCAAAACGATTAGCCACTTCCGCTGCATGAGTATTCAGATAACTAAGAGCATCAAAGTGTTCTCGAAACAATAACAGATAACCTGATGCATCTGCATTAGGACGAGCTGTCAAGTAACGACCATCACTTTTTGAACGCACGAGGTAATAAACTTCAGACAACATAGAAGGGGTGGGAGTAGGGAGATGGGGAAGATGAGGGAGATGGGGGACGCGGGGACGCAAAGATGGAAAGAAAAATTAATGCCCAATGCCCCATGCCCTATGCCCCATACGCTATCAATGACTAATTCAAGTTTTCTAGACGAATACGTGGGTCAGCAGCTTTCAGCATTAAGTCGGCAATTAGGTTACCGACAATGAGCAAAACTGCACTCATGACTAAACTAGCCATGACTAGATATAAATCTTGAGACATGACAGCTTGTAAAGTCAATCGTCCCAAACCAGGCCAGTTAAAGAATTGTTCGGCAATGAAGGCTCCACTTAATAAACTAGCTAACTCGAAGCCCAATAGAGTGATTAAAGGGTTGACAGCGTTGCGGAGAGCATGAACATATATTACGCGGTTTTCTGGCAGCCCTTTAGCACGAGCAGTTTGGATATAATCTTGACGCAGAACATCTAACAATTCACCGCGAGTGATGCGTTGTAAACCTGCAAAACTGGTAATTGACAAGGCGATGGTAGGTAAAATCATGTGCCAGCCGATATCGAGGATTTTGCCAAACCAATTCAGTTCTGAGTGATTGATGCTAGTCATACCGCCTACGGGAAACAACGGCGAAGTGACTTGAGCAAAGAAAAGCAGCACCAAAACGGTGATGAAACTGGGAAATCCTTGTCCAGCGTAACTAATGACTTGTAAAATCCGGTCAGTCCAGCGATTTTGCTTGATAGCGGCGATGATGCCTAAGGGAATGGCGATCGCCCAGGTTACGATTAATGAAGAGATTGCTAACAGCAATGTTGCTGGTACTCGTTCCCACAACAAAGATACTACTGAGCGTTTATAAGAGAAACTCGGCCCAAAGTCGCCCTTGGAGACAATATTCCACAACCAAAGCCAATATTGTTCCACCCAAGACTTATTTAATCCCCAAAATTCCCGTAACGCCTTAATTTGCTCTCTAGATTTTTTGGGATCTGCTTCTAATTGGGTGACAAAATCTCCAGGAGCAAGTTGCATAACTAGAAACGACAGCGCCGACGCTAAAAACAAAGTTAATAATGCCTGTAACAGCCGCTTCATTATGTATATAAAAGTTTCATTCGTGACTAGCCTAATCAGCCAATCCCAACCTGTTGCTAAAGAAATTTTTGCTGTAGATGTCATAACACTTTGTTTAGTTTTTGGTTGTCAGTTGCGTTATGTTTCGTAGCGTAAGGAGAGGGGGGAGTAGGGGGG
>NZ_JACKZU010000647.1:0-2131 GCF_014222165.1 Nostoc sp. 2RC | reverse complement strand
GGGAGTGTGGGGGGAAAGATTTTTTCACCATCCTCCCACACCTCCCACACCTCCGTCTCCTCCCACACCTCCCACACTTCCTGCTTGCCCAATGCCCAATGCCCAATGCCCAATGCCCAATTACGATATGTCCATTTTTTCGTTTTTCTTTTTGAAAAAAGGAATGCGAATCAAATTATAAGCACCTTTGGTGGATAAATTTTTGTAATCATCTGGCTGTAATTCCATTTGCAGAAGTTTTTTCTGTTCGGCCAACAACAGTAGCGAAGGTGGTTTGAGACCTTTGGCTGCTTGGTTTTGCAGATGTTCTAGAGTTTCTTGGGGAAATCTGAAATAATTAACGTGAGTTTGGCTATAAAATACTACGCTCGGTTTTTTAAAGCCAAGCATAACCAATTCTTCATTGGGTTGCCTGACTTCTTGTATAGTTGCAGACAATTCTCTTAAAGGTAATTGACGTTCGCGATCGATAAAAAATGAAGCAGGCGTCAAAACGAAAATTAAAAACGCTACAAATCCGAGTACATTGACACTGATTATCCAGTTCCAGCGACGACTCAGTAATAATCCTGCAACCAAAACAGCACAAACAAACCAAATTACGCCGCCAATAACTGGTAAACCAGATTGTTTAATTAGTTCGTGGAAGTTGGTTATCGCTGGATCGCTTCCTAATATATGGGTGATGTTAAACAGTGCCGTTGCCAGAATTGATAAAAATGCTACATTCACCCAGCCACTCCAGAGGAGGAAGGGGGATTTAGCTTTAGTTTCCCGCAGGGTGGGAGACAAGGGAGAATTTTCTCTCGTCTCTCCGTTGTCTACCCCATTTCCCCGTTCTCTTTTTGCTTGGAAAATATCGCTCCACAATAATGCCACGAGGATGGCGGCTGCTGGCATCAAGGGCAATACGTAGCTGGGAAGTTTGGTAACAGCAATGCTAAAAAAACCAAAGACGCCAGTAAACCAGAAACCAGCAAATAAACTTAATTGTTGAAAACGTTGTTGAGAGCGCCAGTGCGATCGCTGCCAAAATTTCAGTCTAAATAGTGCTACAGGTAGATATACAGAATATGGTGCAAAACCCAGCAACACAATTATAAAGTAAAAATACCAAGGTGCTGAGTGACCATTTACTACTTCTGTAAACCTTTCTATATTGTGATAACCAAAAAAAGCATTAATATAATTCCAGCCATTACGCCAAATCACTAATGCATACCAGGGTACTGATAAACCAAAAATTATCAGTATACCTAACAACAAGCGCATTTCTCGAAACACCTCTCGCAGCTTGCCCACATAAAGCAAAAAGGCAATGACAATTAGCCCTGGTAAGACGATTCCCACCGGGCCTTTAGTTAAAATTGCAGCAGCAGTTAATACATAAGTAGCTAAGTACCAGTTATTGGGGATTGGGGCATTACTTATTCTTTCTTCCCCTGCTCTTTTGCTCCCCCCCTTAGCATATCCCAGGAAGAAACACAACAAAGCTGATGCTATGCAGCCGGTGAGCAACATATCAGAAACACCGGTTCTTGCCCAAATTATTGTTTCCCCATTCAGGGCCATGAGGGCTGCTGCTAAAAAGGAGATTAAGTAGCGGCGAGTGGGACGTGAGACTTGCTCTAATTCATCTTGTTTAGCTAAATACCACTGCACAGTGTAAAAAGCTAAACAAACTAAACCAAATGCAGCGATGGCAGAAGGAAGACGTACAGCCCACTCATTGACTCCAATAATTGCATAGGCGATCGCCTGACACCAGTAAATTAAAGCAGGTTTATCGAAACGAGTGTCACCATTAAAAAACGGGGTGATCCAATCACCTGTAATGAACATCTGGCGGGAAGCTTCTGCAAACAGTGGCTCTGTCTCATCAATCAAGCCAATATTGCCCAAATTCCATACAAAAGCTATCCAGCCAACCATCGTCAACCACAAAATCGACGCCGTTACACCAAGGGTTGAATTTTTTCCCATTTTGTTGAACCACTGATCGACAGTGCCTTTAACACTCAATTTCATTTTCATTAGTCAATAGTCAACAATTACTAATCAATAGTCGTTGGTTATTTATATTTTGTTCTTGTTGAAAAAAACAAGTCGTGAATAAGTAATTGAGCAAAAT
>NZ_JACKZU010000646.1:0-2178 GCF_014222165.1 Nostoc sp. 2RC | reverse complement strand
TCTAGCTAAGTATCCAAAAAATTACCCTCCACACTCCCCACACTCCCCACACTCCCCACACCTTTTTTCGCTCACCCCCCGCTACAAGTAAAATGCTCGAATTAACTACTGGCTGCAAGATGCAGTGGCAACTATGGAATAGAGATTACAGCCGTTTGCGACTGGTTTGAAGAAGACTTGATTCGCACCGCCATTTGTTGGAATACCCTAACAGTAATCATTGGCTGTGTAGATAACAACACAGCCAGGAGCAAAATTCACACACAAAAACCAGCTACTTTGGGTTCGATACCAAAGAACGAACTTGAGATCATCCAGTCTTGGTTATTTGCGATCGCGCAAATTATAGATAGAAAGAGGTTTTGATAGAAAAAAATGTTAATTCATCCTGCAAATAGACAAAGTGGATTGATATTCTTATCAATGAAAAATTAGCTAAATGCTCACCCTATATGACCTTTTACGCCGCCAAATTTTCAGTCCTTCAAACCACAAAATACTGAAGATACCAGAGGTAAGACTGACGACCAAATCATCAAAATGGAGAAAAGAAAAACGGAAAAGATGCCTTAACAAAGGAACATAAAGCACTAGACCCATAAAAACTACTCCACCACCCAACACCCACCACAGTGCTGCATTGGGAGTGTGTAACATCTCTGGAATAGTACGCGACCAAGAACGATTGCTTAGAATCATACTTAAGTTAGAGACAATTAAGGTGGTAAAAGCAAGAGCGCGGGCATCAAATTCTCCATGTCCAGAGTAAAAAGCCACAGCGAACACCGCCAGTAGCACTACTAAAACACTCAATCCTTGCAGCAGTGCTAATCTCAGAGTCCGGCGGCTAAATAATGGCTCTTTTGGGTTGCGGGGTGGACGCTTCATCACATTACTTTCTTCTGGTTCTGCCTCAAAAACCACTGTACAAGCTGGGTCAATGATTAAGTGTAGGAAGGCAATGTGGATAGGCAGTAGCACCAGAGGCCAGTGAAAGATGACAGGAATCAACGACATCCCAGCAATGGGGATATGAACTGCTAAAGTGTAAGCCATGCCTTTTTTCAGATTGTCAAATACTCGTCGCCCCAGTCTGACAGACTGGACAATAGAAGAAAAATCATCATTTAGCAATACCAAATCCGCGGACTCGCGGGCTACATCTGTACCCCGTTCACCCATTGCAATGCCAATATGCGCCGATTTTAATGCTGGGGCATCATTAACACCATCCCCAGTCATGGCAACGATTTCACCACAACGTTTCAAAGCGTTAACAATCAGTAATTTTTGCTCTGGGACAACTCGCGCAAAGATATTCACAGTTTGAATCCGAGATAGCAACTCGCCTTCAGGCATTTTTTCTAGTTCTGTTCCCGTGATTACTTCTGTAGCGGGTGTCAGTCCGATTTGGTGGGCAATATTTTGGGCTGTCGCTGGATAATCACCTGTAATCATTACAACCCGAATTCCAGCGTTGTAGCACTCGGTAATTGCTGGTGCTACAGTCGGGCGTACTGGATCGGCCATGCCCACCAGTCCTAGAAATGCAAATTCAAAGTCATGTTGTCGATTGGGGAGAGAGTTGGATGGGTTGTGCATCTGATGTTGTCCAATCGCTCTAGCTATCCCCAAAACCCGCAAACCTGCATTTGCCATTGTACTAATGTGCTGCTCTAAATCCTGCATTTGTTGGGCATTAAAGTGACACAAATCAGCGATCGCTTCTGGCGCACCTTTGGTAGCAATCACCAATCTTTTCTCTGGCGATCGCCAAACACAGGACATGGCTAACAATTCCCCGGAAAGAGGATACTCACGCAACATCTCCCAGTCATGATGTAAATGTTCAGTTCTGGCTAGATAGTCATCACCCACTTGTTTGAGGGCTTTTTCCATCGGGTCGAAGGGGTCTTTGCGGCTGGCTAAAATCCCAAATTCGATTAACTCATGAAAAGTTTCTGGCAGTGCTTCTCCCTCGTGCAAGGTGACATCATAAAAATGAGACGATACAGTTGAAGGTTGATAGACAAACAACTGCTGCACTGACATTCGATTAAAAGTCAATGTCCCAGTTTTATCTACACAAAGAACTGTAGCTGGTGCGTTCCGTTCCCTCCAAATGGCATAAAGCCAAGGACGAGGGACAAGAATCAAAGTAGGGAATTAACCCGAACT
>NZ_JACKZU010000645.1:0-2179 GCF_014222165.1 Nostoc sp. 2RC | reverse complement strand
ATATTTTAATTACTTATACCTATTTAAAAAAAGAATGCGAGACATAGACAAGGCCCCTCCCCAACCCTACAAAACAGATGTAATATTGCTTGGGGATTTTACAAAATCTCGCAGTATCAGACGTTCGGTTTGTAATGGTATCATTTGGGATATTCTGCACGTAACTGATTAACCACCCGATCTAGCCCCACTGAGTGGGCGGCTTTGAACAGTACAAGATCTCCTGGCTGCACAAATGTCTTCAATCTGGCCACCAATTCGCCATGAGTTGCAAAGCACTCCGATGGGATACCGTCGGCACTTTTGGCTATTGTTTCGGCGTCTTCTCCATCCACCAACACCAACAAGCCGTCTAAATTCAACTTTTGTACTGTTTCTCCCACTCGTTGGTGCAAATCTTGGGAGCGTTCTCCCAATTCTTTCATTGCACCCAACACGGCAATTTTGCGTTTTCCTGGTGTGTCTGCCAATAATTGCAATGCTGCTAACATCGCTTCTGGTGCAGCATTATATGTCTCATCTAAAATTACCACGTCATTGGGCAAATTAAATCGCTGCGATCGCCCTGTGGGCATATCCACTGAGACACCTGCTTTTAAACTCCCCCAATCAATTCCCAAAACCTTTGCCACTGCCAAAGCCGCTAGAAAATTACTCGCATTGTGACTCCCAGGTAACGGTAAAGGGATTTGCATTCCTGCGACTTCCACAGTTTCGTTATCAATCAACACTCCTGAGACATCGCCACCAGAAAAACCGTAAGTTATGACTTCTCCTGTCCAAACTTTCGCCGCCGTAGCCATTAATAGGGGATTGTCGTAATTGAGAACTGCCACACTATCAGCAGGCATTTCGGCTAATAACTCACATTTTGCCTCAGCGATCGCTTCTTCGGAACCCAGTAACTCAATATGTGCCGTCCCCACATTGGTGATCACTCCGATGGTGGGATGTGCTATTTGTGTGAGTTCGGCAATTTGTCCCCTACCGCGCATTGCCATTTCAATTACGGCGTAGTCATGTTCTGTACTCAGTTCCAACAGAGTTTTCGGCACACCGATTTCGTTATTGAAATTGCCATAAGTTTTGTGAACTGCTTTTTTGGTTCCTAAAACTGCGGCAATTAATTCTTTAGTCGTAGTTTTACCTACTGAACCTGTAACACCAATTACAGGAATATCAAAGCGATCGCGCCACCATCTGCCAATTTGCTGATATGCCTTAAGGGTATCTTGAACCTGCAATACAGGAAAACCAGGGTTTTCGTATGCCGAATCTACAATTGCAGCGATGGCACCCCTAGCGATGGCTGTGGGCACAAATTCATGTCCATCAAATTTATCGCCTCGTAAAGCCACAAACACTTCACCCGACTTGAGGATACGTGTATCTGTTTGTATACCTTTACTTACTTGTGTTAAATCAGTTTCGTATAAGTTTAAAGGATAAGCCGAAAGCACTTCGACCAGTTGAGTAAGGGTGGCAGAACAAGGCATAAATAAAGGTTCAAATTTATAAAATCGAATTATGACACAATCCGGTTGATAGTGCTTCTGGTTACAACAATTTTCAGTTAAGCTGTTGCTGTTGATGGTTCACTGTTGACTGTTAACCGTCAACCGTCAACAGTCAACACTCATCAGTCATCAGCGAACAGTTATATGGTTGAAAATGCTAATCAAACGACAGCTTTAACACAGCAGTGGCTGACAGAAATTCAGACACTCAAACAGCAGTTAATAGAACTTCAACAAGACCGGGATGCAGCTTGGGAAAGTGCCCAAAAATGGCGTCAGCTATACAATAAAGAAGCAGAACAACGACGCACAGATGCCCAATTATCCCAACAAGCGATGGCATCTCTCAAGGCAGATTTGCATAAACTCCAAGGTATTGAAGCAGGGACACTGGCTGCTACACCAGTGACAGCGATTCAAGAAGAAATAGCCCAATTACAATCTGTAGAGGAATTGCAAACTAAACTCATCGCTGCAATTCAAGAACGCGATCGCCTGTTGCAAGCTTTGAAAATAGAACAGGAAAACCACACTCAAACTCGCAAAAGTCTTACTACCGCCTTGGGTGATGCCATCGATAGCTTAACACGGGAGCGGGCAGGGAGATGAGGGAGCAGGGGAGATGGGGAGATGGGGAGATGGGAAGATGGGGGAGTGTGGGG
>NZ_JACKZU010000644.1:0-2182 GCF_014222165.1 Nostoc sp. 2RC | reverse complement strand
GTTTGTATCAACCTTAAGTGGACGCTACCACATTTTCATGCTTGGCGGTGAAATTTTTTTCATTGGGACTGCCTTCTGCCTCCTGCCCTCTGCCTTTCTTGTTAAAGGGGAAAAGTTTCAAATACATCCTTTGCCCTTTACCCCTTAACCTTTTCCCAGACCATCAGGGAAGTTCATACTGCTTATCCGAGTTCCCAAAAAGCTAGACTCTTTACTGAAAAAAGGAACCACAGTTATGCTGAGGCGAACTTTTCCCTCACCAGAAGCGTTGCGGCGCTTACCGTTTGGTCTAGCTGACATCGCCTTGATTATGGGTACGTTAGTATTAGTGGGACTAATTGCCCGTGTAGGTGCAGGGGCATTAATTAGCTTTGTACCGCCAGATGTTGTACCTAGTGTCAGCTTAGATCCAGGTAATTTGCCTTACTATGCAGGGCGTTCGACTCTACGAATGTTTATCGCTCTGTTTTGCTCGACTTTATTTACTTTAATATATGGCTATATTGCAGCCAAAAGTCGGCGGGCAGAGCGAGTTTTAATTCCCCTGCTGGATATATTACAGTCGGTTCCTGTTTTGGGGTTTTTATCAATTACGGTGACTGGTTTTATTGCCTTGTTTCCGGGTAGTTTATTGGGATTAGAAGCCGCTTCGATTTTCGCGATTTTTACCAGCCAAGTATGGAACATGACCTTTTCGTTCTACCAATCATTGAGAACAGTACCATCCGAACTTGATGAAGTAGCAAGACTTTACCGTCTCTCACAATGGCAGAGGTTCACAAAATTAGAAGTACCTTTAGCTACCATTGGGTTGTTGTGGAACGCCATGATGAGTTTTGGTGGTGGTTGGTTTTTTGTGGCGGCGAGTGAAGCGATTAGCGTCTTGAATCAAAAGTATACACTTCCAGGACTAGGTTCTTACGTTGCGGCGGCGGTTGCCAAAGAAGACTTGTCTGCTTTGGGTTGGGCATTAGTGGCGATCGCAGTGATAATTTTACTAGTAGACCAACTATTTTGGCGACCGTTAATTGCTTGGGCAGATAAATTTCGCTCAGAGACAAGTGCAGCAGCAGAAGCGCCAGAATCTTGGCTATTGGATTTGTTCAAAGCTGCGCGACTTCCTAGTTTAATAGTCCAGCTATTGACACCAGTGGGTGAAGTTATTAACCGTCTTCTGTCCTCACTAACTCCACCACATCCAATAAATAATAATGTAGATAAAAATCAGCAAGTATTAAGCGATCGCCTTTATAACTTTGTTTTATTAGTAGTAATCGGCGCACTTGTAATTACTGGGTTGCACTTTATTTTCGCCACAGTAGGGTTTAGTGAAGTAGTCAAAGCATTTTTGTTAGGATTGCTTACCTTGGGGCGGGTAGTAATACTGTTGATAATAGCATCGCTGATTTGGACACCCATTGGTGTAGCGATCGGCTTTAACCCAAAATTAGCACGACTATTACAACCTGTGGTGCAATTTTTAGCCTCATTTCCTGCCAACTTCATCTTTCCCTTTGCCACCCTCTTTTTTATTCGTACCCACATCAGCATCAACTTCGGTAGCATTTTATTGATGTCCCTTGGCGCTCAGTGGTACATTCTCTTTAATTCCATCGCTGGAGCGATGAGCATACCCACAGATTTGCGTGAAATGGCAACAGATGTCGGTTTACATGGCTCAAAGTTATGGCGTAAATTAATAATCCCTGGCATTTTTTCTTCTTGGGTTACAGGCGGCGTTACCGCCAGTGGTGGAGCCTGGAACGCCAGCATTGTGTCTGAAATTGTCAGTTGGGGACAAACCACTTTAATAGCAAGCGGCTTAGGAGCCTATATTGCCGAAGCTACCCAAGCCGGTGACTGGCCTCGCATCACCTTAGGAATTGGAATGATGAGTCTATATGTGGTTGGTATAAATCGCTTATTTTGGCGATGGTTGTATCACCTAGCAGAAACAAAATATCATTTGTAAAAAATCAATAGTGCGCGAAGCATCTTGACTTTGTGTATCAGTGGACATGCGTTATTTGAACGCAAAACTTGTATTCAGAACGCAAGGAATTGAAGAAGAATACAGAATTCAGAATTCAGAATTCAGAATCAACACGCTCTCTACGAGACGCTACGCGTAGCTTGCTTAAGAGCAGGGGTACGCGGACACGGCTTAGCTGCGCTATCCGCC
>NZ_JACKZU010000643.1:0-2186 GCF_014222165.1 Nostoc sp. 2RC | reverse complement strand
ATTTTGACTTAAGTAAAATTATGTAAAATTTTGTGTGTTAAATCATAAATGAATACTAAAAAATTTAACTTTATATTAAACACAAAAGTATAGTTTAAAACAAGGTCAATCCTAAAAATGATGTTTATACTGAGAAGTAAGTTAATAAAGTTAGGTGCATAATGAAACTACAAGATTTCTTAGGAACAGATGAAAAATGGGGATTCGAGGCGATCGCTAAAGATCCAGAATTAACTCGTCAGATTCAAATATTGTTAATTGGCTTGGGTTTACTCGACCCTCCCGCCGATGATAAGTTTGGCCCGGTATCTGCCACAGCCCTGAAAAAGTTTCAAGAATTAATGAAAATTGAGGAAACTGACTATTTAGGCGCACTCACCGCCAAAGAACTAATTGAAACTAAAGCAGAGGAACTTCCTAAACCCCCCTTAAAACTGGGTAATGACATTGCCAGCAAGATTATCAAATACATGCAGGCAAAAAATTATCAGATATCTACTAACCCGAAAGAATACAACATTATTTATTTAGAAGGAGTAAATGAAGACTGGACTCTCAACAGCGATACACCGAATCAATTCAACGATCGCCGTCTGGTAATTGAAGTAGTAGACGGTGTTCCGAAAATTGTCAATCACTGGCAAGCCACCACAGAACCAGGCAGATACTATACTTATAATCCGATGAATCCCGGAGGTGCAGCTAGAATTAAATTTGGGCAATACAAAGCTTGGTCTGTTGGTACACACGGAACTTCAGAACCCCACGAAGCATTAATCCAAGTTGCACCTATCACTGTTTACCGAGATTTTAACAAAGATTTTCAACGCACTGGTGACAAACTTGATACAGGTCTTTTCTTTGTCAATCAACACTGGGGTTATGATGCTCCTGTAAATGATATTAAAAATGCTAGTGCAGGTTGTTTAGTAGGACGTAGACGCGAAGGACATCGGGAGTTTATGTCAATAATTAAACAAGACCGCCGCTATGTAGCTAGTAAAAATTATGTCTTTTACACCACAGTCATTCCAGGAGATGACTTATTAAAATAATTCGTAATTCATAATGGGCTTCTCTCCAAGACGCCCATTACAAATTACGAATTAGTAAATTTCTCTCAGCCTTTGAAATTTGTTTAACTGAAAGATTCCAGACAATTTTGTCTAACTTTGTTCTTGTGGAATTTGCCCTATCTGTGCCGTCAACTTTTCTTTATCCTGCCTACGTTTTTTGGCATAAAGTTGAATAGTAACTGCCATCAAAATAATCATGGCAAAAATGCCCCAGGCAGCCATATCTGTTGGTAGATTATTTTTAAATATAGCCAGTAATACGATGGCTACCAACATAACTGTCGGTGCTTCATTTAACGCCCGTAATTGCTGACTACTCCAAGCACATTGATCTGCTGCTAACTTCTTAATCAGATGAGCGCAATAATGATGATAGCCAATGAGAATAGCTACAAACAGCAGTTTGATATGTAACCAGCCTTCTTTTAACACTTCTGGTTCGGTGCTGATTAAACCGATGGCCATTGCGATCGTCACATACATTCCTGGGTTAGTGATGATATGGTACAGACGCTTTTCCATAATTTGATACTGATTTTTCAGTATGGTTCGCGCTGGTTCGGGTTCAAGGTTCGCTTCAACATGATAAATAAAAAGACGTACTAAATAAAACAAACCAGCAAACCAAACTACAAACCCAACAATATGAAATGCTTTAAACCATGAATAAGCCATGAATTCCAATCTCCATCAGTGTGGTTGTGATGCATTTTTAGCGGTCAGAATTCAGAATTCAGAAGTCAGAATTCAGAATACTCTAGCAACGAAAGAATAGAGTTTGAACAATGAAAAAATATTTGAATTTCACTACTCAATCTTTTCTTTAGCAGACTACAATTAATGGCCACTGAAAATTTTCCACTAATTGATTCTGAGTCCTAATATCGTGTCCGGTAAAAGATTTATCATTAGAACTGACGCCAAGACAGGGGGATGGGGGGACACACAGAAATTTTCATCACGAGTAATTAGCCAAACATGATTATGACTCCTGAATTCTCTGTTCTGAATTCTGAATTCTTTTTTATATTATCGATTTTTGTCTGATACCAATTCTTCATGAAGCTGCATAGAACTTTACCCCTCCCCAACCCTCCCCTTGGCAAGGGG
>NZ_JACKZU010000642.1:0-2199 GCF_014222165.1 Nostoc sp. 2RC | reverse complement strand
CCCCAATGCCCCATGCCCCATTACGAAATCAGCCAACACCTGCATTTGCCCCCAACTCATCTCAGTTTCGGGGTCAAAGGGTTCGTAAGGAGAAGCTTCAGAGGTGGGGTAAAAATGTACTGTTTGCCATCCCATTGCCTCTAGTTGTGCGTAAACGCGTCCGGCTTCTTCCAGAGTGGCACATACCACGAACAAATTCCTGCCTTGAGTTTGCGCCAATGCTGAAGCTACCAAACCCTTTGGTAAGCGAGGAATCCCATTTAAGCGCAATTCTTGTTGGCGATTTAACTTAGAAATAAATTCAGTAGTGAGCGGCGATCGCCCTAAGGCACGCACAATAGAAGAAAATGACATAAGTTCTACTAACAATGGAAGTCTTGGCGCTTTTTGAAAATCTTCAGGCAGTTTATGTTCACCATTTTAAAACTGATGACTGATGACTGATGACTGATGACTGATGACGGTTAAGAGTTTACAATGCCCTTTTGCTGGTTCCAAAAGTCGAACAATCAGTTTTCATAAGTCAACCGTCAACCGTCAACCCATAAGTATTACTTTGTGTACAGTCAAACCATTTATCGAAGCACCTTTAATACTAGATACTAAGGATTGAGCTACGTTCGCTCTGATAAGCGGCGATTTTAAACATGTCCTCCATCACTTTTGAAATTTTAATCATCTTGGTGCTAATTATTGCCAATGGCGTGTTTTCGATGTCTGAGATGGCAATTGTATCAGCGCGGAAAGTTAGACTACAGCAGCTTGCCAATCAAGGGGATGCTAAGGCAAGGGTAGCACTGAAACTCGCTGAGTCTCCAAATAATTTCTTGTCAACGATTCAAGTAGGTATTTCTCTCATCGGTATTCTGACTGGTGCTTTTG
Source organism: Nostoc sp. 2RC (assembly GCF_014222165.1). Classification (NCBI taxonomy): domain Bacteria; kingdom Bacillati; phylum Cyanobacteriota; class Cyanophyceae; order Nostocales; family Nostocaceae; genus Nostoc; species Nostoc sp. 2RC. The sequence continues at coordinate 1,317 of NZ_JACKZU010000642.1, read as the reverse complement.
GAGGAGCGACGATTGCTAACCGACTAGCAGTCTATGTCAGGCTTGTTCCTTTCTTGGCACCTTATAGCGAACCGCTATCTTTCGGAATCGTGGTGTTGATTATTACCTATTTGTCACTGATTATCGGCGAATTGGTACCGAAGCGTTTGGCATTGAATAACCCTGAAGGCATCGCAGCATTTGTAGCTATTCCCATGCGTGCCTTATCGGCCATCGCTTCTCCTATGGTACATCTTTTAAGTGCCTCTACAGATATGGTTTTGCGAGTTTTAGGAGTTACCCAATCAACTGAACCGCAAGTCACTGAAGAAGAAATTAAAATCTTAATCGAGCAAGGTACTGAGGCGGGAACCTTTGAAGAAGCCGAACAGGATATGGTAGAGCGAGTTTTTCGTTTAGGCGATCGCCCTGTAAGCTATTTAATGACACCCCGTCCTGATATCGTTTGGCTAGATTTAGATGACAGCGCTGAAGAAAATCGCCAAAAAATGGTTGAAAGTGCCTACTCGCGGTATCCAGTTTGCCAAGGGGGACTTGATAATGTCCTGGGTGTGATCCCAGTTACCGATTTATTGGCTAGGAGTTTTCGAGGTGAACAGCTTGACTTAACAGTAGGATTGCGGCAACCTGTATTTGTACCAGAAAGCACCCGTGGTTTGAAAGTTTTAGAATTATTTAAGCAAACTGTTACTCACATGGCACTGGTGGTTGATGAATACGGTGTAATTCAAGGATTAGTCACTCTCAATGACATTATGAGCGAAATTGTAGGTGATGTTCCTTCAACAGATGGCCAAGATCAACCACAAGCTGTGCAACGGGAAGATGGTTCTTGGCTTTTGGATGGAATGTTACCTGTGGAAGAATTTTTAGAACTTTTCGCTATGGAAGAATGGGAATCTGAGGAACGTGGTAGCTATCAAACCTTAGGCGGTTTTGTCATCACTCATTTAGGTCGTATTCCCGCCGCCGCAGATCATTTTGAATGGGAAGGTATGCGAATTGAAGTCATGGATATGGATGGTAACCGTGTTGATAAAGTGCTAGTTGTACCAAAGCCCAATCAAATTAAACATATCACAGAGTCTGATTAAATCTGTCGAACGTTGACGATTGATACTTAACTAACGGTCAACAGCCAACAGTGAATAATAGAGAATATTTTTTTACTTGAAAGTCCCTAAATTTATTTATAGGGATTCTTTTTTGCCTGATAAAGGTGTAGGGAAAGGAGTTACTGCAATACTTGTCGGGTTTTGGGGGAAAGGGAAAGGGGAAAAGGGAAAGAAAAAACCTTTAACCCTTACCCTTTAACCC
>NZ_JACKZU010000641.1:0-2212 GCF_014222165.1 Nostoc sp. 2RC | reverse complement strand
CTTCCCATCTCCCCATCTCCCTCATCCTACTTGGTCTAAATACTGATTTATATCATCAATGATGCGAGTCAATTCGGCTTCTGTAGTTATGCGGATGTTGATATTACGAACAGTCAGCAGGACTTTAGCAGCGAAGGGACTAGGCCAAATATTTGGATTACAGAAAACTTCTAAAAAGACTTCGCCAGTGTAACGATATTCCAGGGGGGGTTGGGGAGTCGCTTTAGCGCCGCCAGGAGTGGGTTTAGCAGCGACAGCCTTGAGGCGTTCCATTAACTGGTCTATTGCTGCCTTTAATTCTCGTGCTGCTTGGGGAGAAAAACTGAAGGACACAGAACCTTCAACTAAGTTGAGTGTTAGAGGAGTTGAAGACATTAGCTTTGTATTGAAACTGATTGGTAATTACTCATGTTACTGGAATAAGTAGTCATATTAATGCTAAAAATATTCTCTTATTTGCAGAGCTAATACCAATGTTTATCTATTTTGTAGCGGTAATTATTTATAATAAATATCAATAAAATGAATAAAAATTTTTAGTTAAAGAGATAATTAATCCTTAATCTGTAAGAGTTTGATAAATTTTATTTGTGTTGATTGATGTTTTGAGTTTTACATTAGAAGTCATAGAACTTAATGCGATCAAAAATCTATGATTTCCGATAACCGTGCCGAAGTACGAAAGGTTTTAATTATCACCCTAATACTCAACCTGTTCGTAATGGGATTAAAAGCAATAGTTGGCTCCTGGACGGGTTCTTTAAGTTTATTAGCTGATGCTTTGCATAGTGTCACCGACAGTGCCAACAACGTTTTAGGATTAATTGCGAGTAAATTTTCTTCTCCCCATCCCGATCGCGAGCATCCTTACGGACACAGCAAGTTTGAAGCAGTGGGAGCATTAGGAATCGCAGCTTTTTTGGGGATAGCTTGTTTTGAAATTCTCCAGGGAGCAATTGAGCGAATTCTCAAGGGTGGCGAACTCGTGAAAATATCACTCCCTGAATTGTGGTTATTACTGATTGTACTGGGGATAAATATTTTTGTTGCGTTTTACGAACGTGCTGTGGGTAGGCGGGTAGGTAGCCCGATTCTCATTGCTGATGCGACACACACCATGAGCGATATTTGGGTAACAATTTCTGTAATTGGCGGCTTGATCGGAGTTTGGCTTGGTTATCAATGGATGGATGTGGTGTTAGCTTTCCCTGTGGCTTTGTTGGTATTTTGGAGCGGGTGGTCAGTTTTAAAAGAAAATTTACCTTGGCTGGTAGACCAAATGGCGATCGCACCAGAAGTAATCCATGCCATTGCTACTTCTGTCCCTGGTGTAATCAATTGTCACGATATCGCTTCTCGCGGTGTTGTTGGTCGTCAAGTGTTCATTGAAATGCATTTAATTGTAGACGCACCAGATGTACAAACCGCCCACCAGATCACCGAACAAGTGGAAAGCTTATTAGAAGAACGGTTTCGTCCAGTGAGAATTTTAATTCACGTGGAACCACCAGGATACAAGTCTGAGCAAATTAGCTTTGAAAACAAGGAATAAAGGGTAGAGGAAAAATCACTATAATTTGTATTAATTATTACAAGTATTAACTAAGTTTGCAACGATCGCCACTAGTTCGCTTGGATCTACTGGTTTAGATACATGCATCTGAAAGCCTGCTTCTAGGGCGGTGTTACGGTACTCGCGATCGCCATAGGCGGTTAAGGCGATGGCGGGAAGTTTGCCGTAAATGTCTGGTTGTAGCGTTCTGATTTTGCGAATCAGAGTGTAACCATCTTCATTAGGCATAGCGATATCACAGATCAAGATATCAGGCTGCAATTGAGGGAGTGCTTTTAATGCGGCCGCTGCCGATGCAACTGCTGTGACGGATGCTCCATCTGCCTCCAATACAGTTGTTACGTAGAAGCGGCTGTCCTCATCATCATCAACGACAAGGATGTTTAAGCCAGCAAGAGAGAGAGGAGGTTCCATAACACTTCCCTTCGAGTTGATAGAATAAAACTTAATTGCTAATGACCTACTTGTTTTACTTTCTCAGTGGCCACATCATTGGTCATTTTACTGCGAACCTGCCTACTTTTCTAGAAAATAACTCAACTCTTTGAGAGATTATTCAAGTTACAGTTAATTTTTCTTTGAGATTGATATTCTTGTCTAGATGAAATTGTTGAGATGTCTAAATTCATTTAAGTAAAT
>NZ_JACKZU010000843.1:0-260 GCF_014222165.1 Nostoc sp. 2RC | reverse complement strand
GGTTCGATTCCCTTCAACCGCCCCATAATCGTATTTCATTAAGCGGGTGTAGTTTAATGGCAAAACCTCAGCCTTCCAAGCTGATGTTGTGGGTTCGATTCCCATCACCCGCTCCATTTTAAATATGAACATTGAAAACTGAATGACAATATGTCAACGTTAATTCCAATAAACAGTAACGAAACGTTACAAACTATTTAGTATTGATGAGCTAATCAAACATCATAATTTTTTATGGAGAGTTTGATCCTGGCTCAGGA
>NZ_JACKZU010000640.1:0-2220 GCF_014222165.1 Nostoc sp. 2RC | reverse complement strand
CACAAATGAGTAATAACGTAATAACTAATGACGAATAAAATTTATACGAAAATTAGTGCGATAGATAAGCGTATTACTTTATCATTAATAGCCAAATTAATTCTATTTGCTAAAACTATAAAAATTTGATTTGAATAACTGATTTTTCTTGGTATAAAACAGATTTAAGTAAATAAAAAATGGCTGTAACTGTACTGTTTTTTCAAAAAATATGATTCTTATAATTCAATACAGTTTTGTTTAACTTTTTTCCTTCCTGCCTTAACAAATAAATTCCTTAACTGAACTGTATTGTCTTATAATTTCAAGAAGCAATTCATAATTCATAAATAGTCTATCTACAAAAGTGAGAAATCACCTCAATCGCAGGGTAGGGTATCTCAAATATATTCTGTTTATTAATTTTGTTCTTTATTAGTAGCGTAAAATTATCGGAAATCAATCTTTAGGGTGATTTAATAATTAAAAGATGGTGAGAATAGTTATGTTAAAAATTTTTATTATTTAGAGCGATGCCTGATACAAATTTGTCTGCCAACTATGGGACTCATATTTGATTTTTGCAAAAACTCACTCAGTACACTTTGATTTCTTTTTACCTGTTCCCCGTTGCCCATTCCCTGTTTAGAGTCTTTACAAATGGTTAAAAAATCAAATCGGATTCCTATATGTAGGCAAATTAAGAGTGCTTTGTAATTTCTCGAAGAAAGTCTATATTCAAATCTAGCTTATTACCTAACCATAGAGAGCGATGGGTATGGTCTGCTACATCATCCCCTGTTTCGGGGTGAACAAGAATATCCAAGCCTTGACGATTCAGCATTAACCAAGGGACAACTTTATCAAACTGATTTGGTAAGAAAGCAACTTGATACATACTTTTGGGGTGGGGGCTGATGGGCTGGTCAAACCAGCGTCCTAGCTTTACGTCAAATCTACCCCCTAATCCTTCACGCACATGGGCGGCGACATCACGAGTTCCGGTATCAAAGTAGACATGAGCATGAAAACCAACGATTTCTGTGGTGTCTTCTTCCATGTTGGCTTTTTCCTTAAGTATTACTTAATTTTATCTGGTAGCATGGAATTAGCGATCGCTCACGTAATAATTATTTCTAAGCTGTTCTACAAAAAAATTGCACATTAATTGAGCGGAGCCTTCCTTACTCCACTTGATTAGACTGTTGACAGCGAACAGTTAACATTCAACCGTCAACAATCACCCATAGTTCATGCAATTTAATACTTAGTTAACGCTTGAAGCACTTGTAGTTTCTTTGACAAGTTCGTCTTTTTTAGTGGTAATGGAAAGATGCACTATATGTACTGAACAAGAAGCATGATGAAGGACGTAGTTACTTACACTACCCAGAAATAATTCCGTCAGCCCAGAACGACCGCGACGCCCCATAACAATTAAGTCAGCATCATAACTACGGGCTAAGTCACAAATAACGCGACCAGGATTGCCAACATTTTGTGTAAATTCCGTAGTAATGCCTGCTGTATTAGCTTGAGCGCAGAAAGATTGTAACATTTGGATACCTTGAGTTTTAAAGGTCTCCCACTGCTTTTGGTACAACTCGAAGCTTTGAGTGTTCAATCCAGGATAGTAGTCAAAATTAGATACAACAGGTACGTAAGGACTACCATCTTCTTCTGGTGATAAGACATGCAGTAGCATTAAGCTAGCTTGTGTTAATTTTGCTAAATTAAAGGCTTGGTCAAAAACCTTTTGCCCTACGTCCGAACGATCTAATGCAACTAAAATCTTTTTAAACATATAGACCCCCAGTTCTATGAATTTGAATTTGCAGATGTGGGATGATTTTAAATGAGCAGCCTATCTGCTATGTTTCCTGAGATTTTGAAGTATTTTGAATAACCGCGCAGTGCTGACACTACAAGAGTTGCAATCAAACAATTGCTGCGAAGTGTCAGTCTAGCAATTTTTGAATTTTAAATTCCTGAAATCTTTTAGTTTGATAGTTCTATTTATAGCAAAAGATTTTGAGAGAGTTGTGAAGAAAATCTGGGGAGATGGAGATGGTAAATGCAAATTGGTATGACACTAAAAAGCGCCCTCCATCAAGGAGGGCGCTTTTGATTCTATTTAATTTTCAGTTCAGTGGACTAGGGCAAGGATTAACCGTTGATAGCAGGAGCGCTGATTGCAACAGGAGCCGCTTCGGCAGATGCCAAGTCTAAGGGGAAGTTGTG
>NZ_JACKZU010000639.1:0-2222 GCF_014222165.1 Nostoc sp. 2RC | reverse complement strand
GGCGGTGGCGGCGGCAGAGGAGGCCGTTCGGGCGGCGGTTCTCCCTAAAGTGAGTTTGAAATAGAACCTTATGTTTAAGATATTTAAGGGTTTTTACAAAGCTAAAAATACTCGTACAGTGCCGCTGTCAGAAATATTGTCGATGGCAGTGGAAACACTATGGAGTAATAAATTACGCACAGGATTAACGATGTTGGGCGTAATTATTGGCATTTCTTCAGTCATTGCGATTACCTCTGTTGGTCAAGGCGTACAAAAGGGAGTCGAACAACAGATTCAAGCTTTGGGTACAGATGTGCTGCAAATTTTGGCTGGTGCAGCTAGAAGCGGGAATGTCCGTCAAGGAATAGGTTCTAGCAGCACCTTGACTTGGGAAGATGCCCAAGCGATCGCCACAGATGCACCATCAGTTCAACTTGTTTCTGCGTACCTGCAACGAAGTGCCCAAGTTGTTTATGCAGGACAGAACACCTCAACAACAATTTATGGTACAGATTTAAACTATCCAGAAGTGAGAAATACTCACCCCCAGCAAGGGAGATATTTTACTCAAGCAGAACTTAATGGCGCTGTCCAAGTTGCCGTTCTAGGCCCTACAGTGCAACGCACACTTTTTGGACAAAGTAGCAATGTTATTGGCCAGAGAATTCGCATTCAGGGAGAAGCTTATGAAGTCATTGGGGTGATGGAACCAAAAGGTTCTCAAGGGCCGATGGATCGAGATGACCAAATTTTTATTCCTCTAACTAGTATGTCGGCAAGACTAGTTGGTAATAATGCTTTAGTGGGGGTTTCTGTAACCGGAATTTTAGTCAAATCAGCGAATCAAGAAGATTTAGAAGCAGCTCAGTTTCAAGTCACCAATTTATTACGTCTGCGGCATAATATTTATCCGCCTCAAGCTGATGATTTTCGGCTAACTAACCAAGCTGATATTGTTAGTACCTTCACCAATGTTGTGGGTTTATTTACAGTCATGGTAGTGGCGATCGCGGGCATTTCTTTAGTAGTTGGCGGCATTGGTATTGCCAACATAATGTTAGTTTCTGTGGTGGAACGTACGCGAGAAATCGGCATTCGCAAAGCCGTAGGTGCCACCAGATCAGCAATCCTCAATCAATTTTTAGCAGAAGCGATCGTTATTTCCATTGCAGGCGGATGCATTGGTATGGTTGGTGGTATCATAATTGCTTATGCAGCAGCAAATATTTTTAAATTTCCATTTGTAATTTCTGTATTATCAATTATTGCTGGATTTGGGCTATCAATAACCGTTGGCTTAATCGCTGGAGTTATTCCCGCACGCAACGCTTCAAAATTAGATCCTATTATTGCTTTACGTAGTGACTAATCGTATTTTGGATTTGAGATTTTAGATTTTGGATTGTCAAACAGAAATTAGAAATCATTGCTAAATAAACTGGGATTAAAATTTATAGTTTGTAAGTACAAGTTTATTTGTGAAAAATTAGCAATCAACAACTAACTATTGATTAATTAAAAATTAATATGCCAACGATGATTTGGATGGAATCCATTACTAAGACATACCATTTGGGAGAAATCAGCGTTCCCATACTCAAAGGTATTCAACTTTCTATTGAAGAAGGAGAATATGTCTCGATTATGGGTGCATCAGGTTCTGGTAAATCCACACTCATGAATATTTTGGGGTGTCTGGATAGACCCACAACAGGACACTATATTTTTGAAGGTAGAAACTTGACAACTTTTGATGATGATGAATTAGCTTATATCCGCAATCAAAGGATAGGTTTTGTTTTTCAACAATTTAATTTATTAGCACGGGCTACAGCATTAGAAAATGTGATGTTGCCAATGGTTTATGCTAACTTACCCAAAGAAAAACGCCGCGAAAGGGCATTGGAAGCCTTAGAAAAGGTAGGACTAGGAGAACGCATTTCAAACCGTCCTAGTCAACTTTCTGGCGGACAACAACAACGGGTAGCTATTGCTCGCGCTTTAGTCAACCGACCCGCATTAGTTTTGGCAGACGAACCAACAGGAGCTTTGGATACTGAAACTTCCTATGAAGTGATGAATTTATTGACAGAACTCAATCAGCAAGGCATCACAATTGTAATTGTCACTCATGAACCAGATATCGCAGCTCAAACTAAAAGAGTTATTCGAGTTCAAGATGGTTTGATTGTAGGTTAGGGCATGGGGAAAGGGAAAGGGGAAAGGGAAAGGGGGAAAGG
>NZ_JACKZU010000064.1:0-26389 GCF_014222165.1 Nostoc sp. 2RC | reverse complement strand
GCTGTTTATGGTATTCCCCGATTTTTCTGAATTTTCACAGCTAGCTGTACAAGGCAACTTCGTTCCGGTATATCAGGAATGGGTGGCAGACTTAGATACACCAGTATCTGCTTGGTATAAAGTCTGTGCAGGTCAGCCCTATAGCTTTTTGTTGGAATCCATAGAAGGTGGAGAAAAAATCGGGCGCTATAGTTTAGTGGGTTGCGATCCTTTGTGGGTATTGGAAGCAAGAGGCGATCGCACAACTCAAATCAACCGTGATGGTTCTCAGGTGGTTTTTGCTGGCGACCCTTTTACAGCCCTAGCTCAATGTCTAGAACCTTATCACCCAGTAAAATTGCCACAGCTACCGCCAGGAATTGGTGGTTTGTTTGGGTTTTGGGGATATGAATTGATTCGCTGGATTGAACCCCGCGTACCAATTCATCCACCAGATGAGCGAAATATCCCCGATGGTCTGTGGATGCAGGTAGACCACCTGTTGATTTTTGACCAGGTAAAGCGGAAAATTTGGGCGGTGGCCTATGCTGATTTACGCAATGTAGAGACGTTAAATGTAACTTCTTTACACGCAGCATACCAAGGAGCTTGCCATCGCGTTAACCAAATGCTCGAAAAGCTATCTCTCCCACTATCCCCAGAGAAAACGAGATTAGAGTGGAAGCCGCCAGGGAGTAGAGACACACAGGAGCAACACAGCGCACAAGCACAGGAGTATCAAAGTAACTTTACCCGTCCCGATTTTTGTGCCAGCGTCCAAAAGGCAAAAGAACATATCAAAGCTGGTGACATCTTCCAAGTAGTTATTTCCCAGCGATTATCAACAACATACACAGGTGACCCCTTTGCTCTTTACCGTTCTTTACGTCAAATAAATCCTTCGCCTTACATGGCTTATTTTCACTTCCAAGATTGGCAAATCATCGGTTCCAGTCCCGAAGTGATGGTAAAAGCCGAAACCGATCCCAATGGGGGAGGAGCGATCGCAACTCTGCGTCCAATTGCAGGAACGCGCCCACGCGGTAAAACCACCAAAGAAGATACAGCTTTTGCTGAGGATTTATTGCAAGATCCTAAAGAAATTGCCGAACATGTAATGCTTGTTGATTTAGGACGGAACGATTTAGGGCGTGTCTGTCAAAGTGGTAGCGTCAAAGTTGACGAATTGATGGTAATTGAACGCTACTCCCATGTTATGCACATTGTCAGCAATGTTGTAGGTAAATTAGCCATTGATAAAACAGCATGGGATTTACTCAAAGCTTCTTTCCCAGCAGGTACAGTCAGCGGCGCACCAAAGATTAGAGCAATGGAAATTATCCACGAATTAGAGCCGAGTCGGCGCGGTGTTTATTCCGGTGTTTATGGATATTATGATTTTGAAGGACAATTAAATACTGCTATAGCAATTCGCACAATGGTAGTGCATAACAACACAGTAAGCGTCCAAGCCGGCGCAGGTTTAGTAGCTGATTCTGAACCTGAAAAAGAATACGAAGAAACCCTCAATAAAGCTAAAGGTTTATTAGAAGCGATTCGTTGTTTGCGTTAAATTTAGTTATTAGTTATTAGACATCTCCGGCGTTGCTGAATAATGTGATGATTTAGGCTGATGCGGGGATGCAAAGACGCGGGGACACGGAGACGCGGGGACGCGGCGATTATGTCTTGATGAAAATTCTCGAATCATGCCCCAATTATGCAACGCCGACATCTCCAATAATTAATTCTGCGTTGCCCGAAATCCTTAGTAGGGGCTAATGGTTGTTCGCCCCTACAACGTGGTTTATTTACCTGAAAATTGGTGTAAATTTCCAGGTGCGATCGCTTGGAAGAAGTGAAAATATTCCGTATATTTATCTAATTTTGTACGTAAGTACTGATTTTTCGGTATATTCATCACTGGTATCCAGAAAATTTCGGCATAACATCCAAATTAGGAGATTAAACGGAAATTTTCTAAATACTATTTATATGGAACAAAACCCAAAAATTTAAATATAGCAATCCTATTTCAATTGTGAAAAATATTGGTGTTGAGTGTTGACTGTTAACGGTTAACAGTCAACAATCCTAATATGTAATATTTCACAAATTATTTGAGATTGCTATATATTTTTTTTCATCAGCGCCAGCCAAAGGATATTGTCAAGCGCGTTTAGTTTGAAAGTTATTTCCCCACACAAAAGCTTTATCGCTCTTAATCCTTAACTTTTTATTTGCACATGATATATAAGCACCATCAACAAAAGCTGTTGAAATCGATGGCATTGTTTTTAATTGCAATATTTTTGCAATTTTTGTTTTACATCCCAACACCAGTCTTATCTCAAAATACCAATACCTGTAGCAGTATTACAGTTCCTCTGACAGCTGAGGAACAAACTTATGCTCGTGCTGCTTGGCAGTATTTTGTGAAAAATTATCAGCCAGCAACGGGATTTACCAATTCCACTGGGGGTTATCCTTCCGGTACACTCTGGGATATGGGTAATTACCTAATGGCGTTGAATGCTGCACGCTGGTTAAATCTCACTGACCAAGCAGACTTTGATACCCGCCTAAATAAGTTTTTGACGACTCTCAGCAGCCTCAAGTTATTTGAAGACGCTTTGCCCAATAAAGTCTATAACGCAGCCACCGCACAGATAGTTGATTATGGCAACAATCCCATTGAACGGGGTATTGGTTGGTCTGCTTTGGATATTGGTAGAATTCTGGCTGCCTTTGATGTAATTCGCAGCTGTCATCCCCAATACAATGATTGGCTCAAGGGAATTGTCGCTAAATGGCAGGTAGGGCGATCGCTCAAAGACCGACAACTTTTTGGTGCTACTGTTCTTCCAGATAACAAAACATTGCTGGTGCAAGAAGGACGACTCGGCTATGAAGAATACGCCGCTAGAGGTTATCAACTTTGGGGTTTCTCTGCACCACAAGCCATTGCTTTGCAGCCATTTAAGTTAGTGGAAATTAATGGCGTGCAAATTCCCGTTGATACCCGTGATTTTCAAAGCACTAATGCCAATAATTATGTTGTTAGTGAATCTTATATTCTTGATGGTATTGAATTTGGCTTGCAAGGTGAATTGGCTGATTTTGCTGCCAGAGTTTTAGATGTGCAAAAACGGCGTTACGACACCACAGGGCAGTTGACTGCGGTTACAGAAGACAATATTGACCAAGCACCTTATTTTCTCTACAACACCGTTTACGCCAACGGTACAAACTGGGCAACAATTACCGACGCTAATCAGCCTTATCCACAGTTTCGCAGTATCAGTACCAAAGCGGCTTTTGGCTGGCACTATCTTTTTCCAGATAATGCCTATGCTCAAAAACTTTTTGATGCTGTCAAGGATCTCCGCAGTTCTGATGATAGTGGCTACTATGCTGGTATTTATGAAGAATCGAAGCAACCTAATAAAGCTTTGACTGGTAATACTAATGGGCTAATTTTAGAGATTTTATACTACAAAGCCAGGGGAAATCGCCCTTTAATAGCCTTGAGTTCTGTAAGTGTCTCTACTGGTAACTCCAGCGAGAATGTCACAGCAAATTCTACTGTTACAGCTCCTACCCCAACTCCTGCGGACAGTTCTAAAATTACGGAAGTTGCTGTTGCACCTATTCCCCCAGTGGGTAATCCGCAACCATCATCTAGCCTGAAACTACAAAGACCACTGTCAGTGATTGAACGACGCTATGCACAGGCGGCTTGGCGATACTTTCAAGCCAATTATCATAGCAAAAATGGGCTAATTGACGATCGCAGCGATTTCCGAGGTGCAACTCTCTGGGGCTTAGGAGATTATCTCGCAGCCCTTCATGCGGCGCGATCGCTCGATATCATTAACCCCAAAGAATTTGAAGAACGCACCCGACATTTATTAGGAGCCTTGACAAAATTACCGCTATTTGCTAATGAGTTACCGAGTCGCGGTTACGATAGCAGAACCCTGCAATCAATAGATTATGGTGGAAATCCCATTTCAGATGGAAATGGTTGGTCAGCTTTAGATTTGGGCAGAATGCTGGCAGCACTTTACAATTTAAAAATTTGTCATCCAGAATACACGGCTGCGGTGGATAAAATTGTCCTGGATTGGTCATACTTGCGTGTGGTACGGGGAGGTATTCTTTCCAGTGCTACTGTTAGCAAAAATCAAGATGGGCGATGGCTTACCCGCGTCAACCCTGAAACCCGCTTAGGTTATGAAGAATATGCGGCTCGTGCTTTTCAATTATGGGGGTTTAATGTTGAGGGTTCTGCTGTTGGTGGTGAATATCAAACTGCTTCAGTAGAGAAAGTAAAAGTACCAATTCAACGGCATCGCACAGATACTAACTTCAAAAACCAATATACAGTTAGCAATCCTTTCCTATTGTATGCTTTGGAATTTGGACTAGATCCACAAATGCGATCGCTCTTTGAACCTATTTTTCAAGCACAAGCCGAACGTTACCGTCGCACCGGTACTCTCACAGCTTCAGCTACTACGTTAATTGATGCCAAGCCTTACACTGTCCACAGTACAATTACTGGACAAGGCAATTCTTGGGTAGCATTAGGAGATGACGGTCAACCCGTAGCCAAGGGAAGATTGGTAAGTACAGCAGTAGCTTTTGCTTATCATGCTTTGCTACCGGAAAACAGGTATAGTCAAGAATTACTGCAAGCAACCACAGATTTATACAATCCATTGGCTGGATTTTATGAAGGCTTCTATGAAACCACAGGTAAAACAGCAATTGGTTTCACTAGCAGCACCAACAGTATGATTTTGCAATCCTTGTTGTACAAAGTGATGAATGGACAACCTCTAATTCGTCCCACTACCACCATGAAGTCTCCTTGGTGGACAGCAGTCACCGAGGGTAATTCTGGGCGAGGTTTACCCAACACTGCAATACAACAAACCAAGCTAATTTCTGATGGCTCTGGAAGTTACTGGACTTCAACTAGCAAAAATACTTCATTAGTAACTCGTACCAAAGTCACAGAATAAGTTGAAAGGCAACTAAATACTAATTCCAAATTAACAATCCGTAATGGCAAAGCCGTGTGCGTTAATCAGCAATTGTATTTGGGAATACTGGTAGAAGAGTTGATGTAGTCATACCATGTCCGCTTAATCAGTTATCAAAAATTCCCGGCCTCTTGTGTGTCCCCAGTCTCCCATACCTTTTGGGTTGCTACATGTAGTTCTGACGCTATGAATCCAAGAGACGTTGCATTGCAACGTCTCTACAAGGATTTTCTGTTTCTCTAGGAAAAACTACGCAAACAAAATCCAAAATCCAAAATCCAAAATCTTAATAAGATGACTTCAGTTTCTATTATTGATAACTCCACAAACTTTTCTGGTAACAGCCGCTCGTTACTCAAAAAAAGAACGCTGTTATTTCGCTATTTGGCAGAAATCAATTTAATTTTTGGTATCTGGTATTTGCAGTGGCGCATCACTCATTCTATTAATTTTGATGCCCTTTGGATTTCTATCCCGTTGTTAGTAGCAGAAATTTATAGTTATTTCGGTGGGGTAATGTTTGTAATTGGGTTGTGGCGGCCTTTAGTTAGACAAATTAAATCTCTCGACCAAATGACCCCAGCAATACCTAAATCTGATTGGCCGACAGTGGATGTGTTTATAACCTGTTACAATGAGCCGCCGGAAATTGTAGAAGAAACTGCTAAAGCAGCTTTAGCAATGGATTACCCGCCAACCAAGTTACGTGTTTATGTGCTAGATGATGGTAACTCGGCTGACATGCGAGCAATGACGGAAAAATTGTGTATTCAGGATTTGCAGTCATCACAACTACAACAGGAAGCAGAACGAATTCATACAGAACACTGTTGTTTATTGGAACGCTTGAAGCAACTGGAAAATCTCACACCCAACACCGAAGCTGCTGAAAAATGGCTAGAAGCATCTTCACAGCCAGAGATAAATGAGTTTGCTAGCGAATTTGTCAAAAGTCTGCGACAGTTTATTCTTTGGTTACCTCCACAGCATCAAAGTATGAGGGAACGCCTAATTAGCGAACGCAAAACTTTAGAAGAAGCTATTCGCAAAAAAGAACTAGAACTAGTTGAATTGGCTCGTTTTCGTTACATTGCTCGTCCCAAACCAGCTGGTGTACCCCATCACGCAAAAGCGGGTAATCTCAATTACGCAATTTTTTCTGGGGAAACTTCTGGAGAGTTTATTCTGACTCTAGATGCCGATCATATTCCTAAACCACAATTTATTAAACGAGTTCTGCCTTATTTCTACACTTATAATCTTTTCACAGGGAAATATGACCAAAATCAAATTGCTTTTGTCCAAACCCGCCAGGATTTTTATAACATTCCTGAAGGCGATCCTTTTGGACATCGAGCAAATTTATTTTATGGGCCGCTACAACAAGGTAAAGATGGCATGAACGCCGCTTTTTATACAGGCACAAATGCACTTTTGAGAAAGGAAGCACTAATTAGTGTAGGACTGCAATATTTTGCTGATGAATTTGCCAAGGATGAAAAACGTTTAAATGAATTTCAATTAATTGGTGGTGTATCCAGCAACAGTATTACAGAAGACATGAATACAGCAATGCGTCTGCATGGTGCTGGATGGAAATCCATTTATCACAATGAATTGTTAGCGGAAGGTTTAGCACCAGATGACCTCAGTTCTACTCTTAAACAACGGCTACGCTGGGCACAAGGAACTATTCAAGTGCTACTGAGAGAAAATCCATTAACAAAACCAGGGCTAAGTTTTTGGCAGAGATTACATTATTTTAAAACGATGTATAGCTATTTTTCTGGTTTTGCAACTCTGATTTTTATTTCTTGTCCAATTATCTATTTTTTTACAGATATTATTCCAGTTAAAACCTACGGCCCGGACTTTGCTATACACTTTTTTCCAGCTTTTATTATCAACCGTCTGACTTTCCTTGCAGCTACCTGGGGCATTCCCGCTAGAGAAGTTTGGCGTTCTGAACAATATGCCATTGCTTTATTTCCGTTATTAATCCAAGCGGTATGCAGTGTATTCACCGGACAAAAACTTAATTTTCAAGTTACACCTAAACAACGACAATCTGGTATTTATCTAAGACTAGTTTGGCCACAGATTGTTGTTTTTATCTTGACCATTTTGGGAATATTATGGAGCCTTTATCGATTAGCGATCGGCCATTTGAATTATCCTGAAGTTCATCTACTTAATGGTGCATGGGCTATTTATAATTTATTACTTTTGTGGGCTATTATCCGCGCGTCTGTTTGGCAACCTCCAAAAGCAGCATAAGGAAATAAGGGAGACAACATAGTAATTTTTCTCCCTTGTCTTCTCCTCTTCCTATACCTAATGACAAAACAGCTATGAACAATCATTTAGACTGTAACAACTTTGGGCAACGAACTGTGTTAACAATTTATGCTCATGCTGATGATGAAGTTCTCCCTGCTGCCGGTACTCTCAGTTTGATGTCAAAAGCAGGATGGAATGTTCGTTGCTTAATTTTGACTGATGGTAGTCTTTCTAGTTCATCTGTTAAGGGTACACGTCATCAAGAAGCAGATGCCGCTGGTAAAATTATCGGTGCAAATTATGAATTTTATGCACTTGAAGAGTGTAATTTTTCAACACAAGCAGTGATTAAAGTTACTGAAGCAGCTATTGGGAATTGGCATCCAGATTTGATTATTACTCACGCACCACAACCTGAAAAATATGGACATAGAGATCATGAAGTGTGTGCCATTGCAGTTTCTAATGTTGCTACCCGCAAAAACATACCTTTGTGGTATTCAGCACCGCCTGTTTTTTTGCGTGGTTTTGAACCGAATTTTTTTGTGGATATAACTTCTGTTATTGAGGAAAAAATAGCAGCTATTGGTTGTTATGAATCAGAAGCCAAAAAAGCATTTATGCAACTCGATGCTATACTTGTTTTGTCTCGTTTTTGGGCGCGGGAATTAGGTCAAAAAGATGGATATTTTGAAGCTTTTGAAATTTCTCGTCAATGGGTTGATGCTAGCTTTTTTAGTGCCATAGCTAATAGTAATAAATAAATTAAATATTAGTCATTAGTCATTGGTCTAAGCACAAAAGACTAATGAGTAACAACTTATTTCATAAGTTAGATTGCAATTTTGATATATCTTCATAAAAATTCAATTTTAAAATAATGGGAGATTTTAATATTTTATAACCTCTTGTATGACCGCTGCTCTTAGAAGTGAGTTTATAAATCAGGGTTTTATATATAAAGAAAATTATTTTGATAACTATTGCAGTTTATGTTAAATAAATGCCAAAATAATAGCATATTTTCTACGGAGCATCTATCTATGAATAACAATGTAACTGTCCTCGAATTATCGGGAATTTTAGACGGTATTAGAGGTAATGAATTGCGTCGTGAAGTTAGCACTCTTATGGACAAAGGAACAAATATTTTGTTGTTAGATTTAAAAAATGTAAAATTTATTGATAGTTCTGGTTTAGGTGCTTTAGTATCAGCAATGCAAATAGTACGAAAAACCGATGGACAACTATTTATCTGTTCGATCAACGACCAAGTCAAAATGTTATTTCAATTGACTAAAATGGATAGAATATTTCAAACTTTTGCTGACCAAGAAGAATTCAATCGCCAAATAATAACAATGCAAAATGGAGTATATTAATTTGTTTTGGTTTTTAAATTTATTTGCGGTCATTAGCTAGTTTGTCAAGAAGCAACTAATTGCATCTGTAAAGAATATAAAATAAGCTGCTTCTAATTGCAGACAAATTATTTCATAGAATGCAATAGAGCTAATGTATTGATATTTAACTATACTAGCCAAAGTTAACCTTGACTAAAGACAAATCATCATCAAGATTTTCTTTGGCATTAAAGCCAAGAAGATTCATCAATAATTGATTGAGGTTGCAGATATCAGTCTGGCTACATTTTGTTAGTAGTTTAATGAAAGCATCAAGACCTAAAATTTTACCATCTGGCTGATTAATTTCATAAATACCATCACTAAAGATATATAAAATACTGTTTTCTTGAACTTCAAAAACAGCATTTTTAAAATCTACATCAGGTAAAAAGCCAATTGGTAAATCTAAAGAAGTTAGTTGTTGAACTTGGATATTTTCTCTAGAACTACTAGATAGCAGTAATGCCGGTGGATGTCCAGCGTTGGCGTATATGAGTTGGCGTTTGAGCCGATGATAAACTCCATACCAAATTGTGAAGTATTTGTCGCCGTGCTTCCTCATTTGGAAGGCATGATTGAGGGCTTTTAGGACTTCATTAGGTTGACAAAAGTTGGTGTTTGGTAGAGATTGCGATCGCAGCACATTCAGCACCGATACAGACAATAGTGCTGAACCCACTCCATGTCCTGATACATCCAACAAATAAATCGCCAAACGATCCTCATCAATCCAATTATGGCCAAAGCAATCACCCCCTAGCTGTGCTGAAGGAATAAACAGATTTTCTGTAGTTACTGTTCCTACCAAGGGTGAGGGGAGAAGCGATCGCACGTAATCAGCGGCTTGAGCCAATTCTGTTTCTAAAATTTGCTTTTGGGTTCGTAAATCCTGATTGAGTTGTTCCAAAGCTTGTTTTTTACTTTGTAAATCCTGATTCAGCTGATGTAACCTTAATCCTGCTCTGACTCTTGCTTTCAATTCATTCATCTCTATTGGTTTAGAAATAAACTCATCTGCTCCAGCATCGAGTCCTCTGACTCTATCATCTTCTTCTCCTCTAGCTGCTCCTCTAGCAGTCAACAAAATAAAAAACGTAGTCGCCAACTCTGGAGTCGATCTAATTCGCCGACAGACTTCTAGTCCATCTAACTGGGACATCATCCAATCACAAATAATTAGAGCAGGATGCAGCAGTTGTGCTTGTATAATTCCTTCTTCACCATTACTAGCTACGGTAACATCATAACCCTGCTTTTTCAGCGTGCTTTTAAGTACTGCTCGGACTGTAGGATCGTCATCAATAACCAAAATTTTAAACATAAATTATATTTTGATAATTACGATGGCAAATCAATAGTTCATTTAATTTAAGTTATATGAAATTTAATTTTTCATGTATAGTGAAAATACTCAAATTAAATAAAGTAATTAACGAATAAGATAATTTACAAAAGTGAAATTGATTGATAATGAGTAAGAAAATTTATTTAAAAGTGAACACAGATCTGACAGCTTCCCCTGAAGTTTTATCTTGGTTCGAGCAGATAAACCAGCCAAGCTTTCTCGATGGACAAATTTGGTGGCAATGTCAAACACTTTTAATGGAGGGCTTTACTAATATTGTTGAACATGCTCATAAAAATTTACCCATTGAAACTCCAATTGAGATGGAAGCTGTGTGTTTAAATAAGTGTATAGAAATTCGCATTTGGTCTCAGGGTAAATACTTTGATTTAGAGGAACAATTGCAGCAAGCATCAGAATTGGAAAATAACGACCAAGAACGCGGACGTGGTTTAAAAATCATGTCTGCTATTGCCGACAAATTGAGTTATGAGCGAACAATAGACAATCGTTACTGTTTATTTATGATTAAGTATTACTGATAATAACTCAATAGATTTTAAGGTTTATAATTTCCCCATAAACCCTATTTGACTTTTGAAATTTGCTGAATGTTATTTATTAGTCAAACTAAATTTTAGGGCGATGCGGCGAGACTCCATATTTTACAAACTTTTTCAACAATCTCCTTTTTTGTTATTTGAATTATTGACAAATCAGCCAATAAATGCAAATGCTTATCGATTTGATTCTGTGGCCGTTAAAGAACCCAAATTTGAAATAGACGGGGTATTTTTACCACCAGAAAACGCGGGTGCAGGAGTAGTTTATTTTTGTGAAGTGCAGTTTCAAAAAGATGAACAACTGTATGAAAGAGTATTTGCTGAATCATCGTTATATTTTTACCGCAACCGTGCCAGATTTAGTGATTGGCAAGCAGTAATCATTTATCCGTCACGCAGTATTGAACAAACCGATATTCATCCTCATCGAGGATTGCTGAATAGTACTCAAGTACATAGGGTTTATTTAGATGAATTGGGAGACATTCGTCAACTACCTATCTGGGTAGCATTGATGGTGTTAACCACAGTAGAGTCACAAGAAGCACCAGAGGAAGCCAGGTATTTGTTAAGTAGAACCCGTCAATAGGTTCCATCTGGGGCAAGTGACGCCATAATAGATATGATAACGACGATAATGGTTTACAAATTTGAACAATTAAGTCGAGTAGAGGTAGAGTCTATGCTAGGGATAACACTCAAAGAAACCAGAGTTTATCGAGAAATCAAAGAAGAAGGAAGAGAAGAAGGAAGAGAAGAAGCAACAATTAACCTTATTATTCGACAATTGAATAAGCGGTTTGGAGAAGTGCCCGATGAAATGCGTTCCTTTATTTTTGATTTACCATTGCCTGTTCTTGAGGATTTGAGTGAAGCATTGTTAGATTTTACTAGTGTGGCTGATTTACAGGCTTGGCTGTCAGCACGATAATTAAGCTTCTATTTTGCCATTAAAAACTCTTGGATGCGTTCAACAAATTCTTCTAATTCTGAGATTAAGTTATTACTACCTCGACGTTCTTGGTGATGAGCTAGTTGTTCTAATTTTTCTGCTGCTTGATGCATAGTTGTAACTCCCATATTGGCACTAGCACCTTTAATTTGATGGGCTTCGAGTGCAAGTTGCTCAAAATCCAAAGCAGCGATCGCCATTTTAATAACCTCTATCCGCGCTTGCATATCTTCCACAAATATTTGCAGTAATTCTGTTTCAAATTCTGGGTTATTTTCTGAAAGTTGATGCAAGCGTTCCCAATCAATTGGCAGGTCAACTAAACTAAAATTTGTTTGTTTTACTCGAATAATTATACTTCCCCAATGTTCTAGCATTGCTGCCAAATCTTCTTTCATAACTGGTTTGGTTAAATAGTCATCCATGCCTGCATCTAAACACATTTGTTTGTCTTCTTTCATAGCATTAGCTGTCATTGCAATTACCACAGGACGACGACCACTTGCAAACTGACTTTCTTGCCAACGATGAATTTCTTTTGTCGTTTCTAAGCCGTCAAGAATCGGCATTTGGCAATCCATCAAAATTAAATCATAAGGATTTTTTTCTAATACCTCTAACGCTTCTTTTCCATTGTTAGCAATATCGGCGCTGTAGCCCAGGTTTTTCAGTTGTTTCAAAGCAATTTTTTGATTAACTAGATTGTCTTCAGTTAAGAGAATTCTTAATTTGGGACAATCAGGAGTAGAAAAATCACAGTTGTTTTGGTAATTTTCCATTCCTGAACCGTGACTTCTAAATTCTGTCAGCGTACTGGGACGTAGCCCATTGTGAGTTCTGACTTCCGATTCCTCTGGAATCACAGAAGCAGTAATCGTGAAATAAAATGTACTACCTACATCTAGCTGACTTTCAACCCAAATTCTGCCGCCCATTAACTCGCATAGTTGCTTGCAGATGGCAAGACCTAATCCCGTACCACCATACTCTCTAGTAATGGAGGAATTAACTTGACTGAAGGCTTTAAATAAACGTTCGAGGCGATCGCGTGGAATTCCAATACCTGTATCCTTGATACTAAACTGAATTTCGCAAATATTTACAGTGGTAGAATGACTAATCTCGCTGGGATTGCGGGTTATAACTGAAACTTCTATGCTTCCAGTTTTGGTGAATTTAATTGCATTACTGATTAAATTAATCAAGACTTGGCGCAGTCGAGTAATATCTCCCACAATCATAGTAGGAAGTTTAGGATCATCTAAAAATGTGAGTTTTAATCCTTTTTCTTGAGCTTTAGGTGCAAGTAAATTAAGAGCCTGATTAATGCAATTTCTTAAAACAAAAGGTTGTTCTTCTAGTTCCAGATTGCCTGATTGGATTTTGGAAAAATCAAGAAAATCGTTAATAATTTTGAGTAAGGAATTTCCACTTATGTAAATAGTTTTAACAAAATCTTGTTGTTCATCAGTCAACTTACTATCTAACAACAGACTTGCCATCCCAGTTACAGATGTAATCGGAGTCCTAACTTCATGACTAATCATTGCTAAGAATTGCTGTTTAGCGAGTTCTGCCTGTTTTCGTTCGGTCATATCTCGCAAAATGTAAACATAACCTTGGAAATGTTCAATTTCAGTTTGAATGATTGAGTAGGAAAAATCTACAGGAATAGTTTTACCACTTTTGGTATAACAAACTGTTTCTAGCTCTTTTCCTAAATAGTTAACTTCTGTATTTTGAGATATATTAGTAATTTCAATATTGGCAACTTTATTCAGAACTTTAGTGATTGGTTGACCAATGAGTTCTGCTTCGTTGTATTCCAGCAAACCTTGTGCTATTGGATTCAATTTTTTAATATTTCCTGACAGTGTTGTTACCAACAATGCATCTGGCATTGATGTCAAAATTTGGTCAATATATTGTTTAGAAGCTTTTAAATTACGTAACAAAAGATTTGCTTCATTTGCACCTTGAAATAAAGATTGCTCAAGCACCATCCTTTCTGTAACATTCTGCACAAGAATGATTAAAGAACTGCTTGAGTTGTCTTTGTGTATATTTTTAGTAATACAAATATCAATATATAAAGGAGGAGCTTGATCTGGCGATCGCCTAATTCCTTTTAATTCAAAACTATTTTGTTCTCCTTGTTGAATGGCATCAAAAACATCTTCAAGTCCCTGTAATTCTGGAAACAAAATCCGAACATCATCACCTGGTTTTACTTCATCGGCAATATCGGCAAAATCAATTAATCCCACAGATATTTTAATAATCTTTAAGCTATCATCAATTATTAAATATTCGATTCCAGACACAGATAAAACATTTGACGATATCAAGTTCATTTGACTAAATTAAATGAGTAGCTAAAGTTTGAAATATTTCATTAACATTATTGCCAGTTTTAGCTGAAGTTATATAAGTGTCTAATATATTAGCTTCATTACTGAATTGATACATTTTACGGATGCTCTCTAAATATTCTGCCGCTATCATATCTGATTTATTCAGTGCAACAACAATATAACTTTGAGGATTAACAGCTAAAAAAGTCTCAATATGTTCTCGGAGATGATTGAGAGTTTCAGGTTGTGTTACATCACCAACTAGTACAGCACCTTTAGAACCTTGAAAATAATTTTTAGCAACTGCTTTAAACTTGTTACTACCTTCAATATCCCAAATTAAAAGCTGTAACTCTTCCAGATTATGTACGCCTTTTTGAGACATACGAAGCATTTTACGAGAAATTTTTACTCCCACAGTTGAAAGATATTCATCACTAAATTTAGATTCGACAAATTGGCGAATTAGGCTTGTTTTACCAACACCAAAATCACCAAATAAGCAGATTTTTTTAGAAATTGTAGACATTGTTGAATAAAAGTTGGATATCAATCAATTCAAAACTGCTTGTTTATTGGTTCTAGAACAACACACCGACTCAACCATAAGGGATGAGTTGCATCAATTCCTGGTGGGAAATTTGTTCTACCAATAACTTGTAGACGAGATGGTTCAATACCTAATTTAATTAATGTTTGTTGTACAGCTTTGGCTCGTGTAAGTGCTAATTTTTCAGATGTGTTTTTATTACTCCGATCAGAACTATAACCAATAATTTTTAAATGCTGATTTGGATGCTGATTGAGGAAAAACTTTACTTGTTTGACTTTTTGTCCAAAATCAGTTTTCATCAGACTTGCCGAATTGGGTTGAAAGTAAAATCGCACTTCAAGCTGTAAAGGTTCTATTCGCACTGCACTAGAAACAGATTTTACGCCTGGAATTTGCTCAAATGCATGAGTGATAATTCGAGCATCTGCAATCCGGTTAACAGTACCTTCAACAGATACTTTACCAGTAATATATTGACTAGAAATAGCTGTACCTTCTGTTTGATTTAAAACTGCTGTGACTCGTTTAACTTCAGCCGCAGCTAATACGGGATCTGCTGGGACTTCGACTAACAAAATTTGATTGTCAATTAACCAATTAGGAGAGGTTAGTTTAACAATTTCTTCAGCTTTATGGCGAAGAAGTTCATTAGGTAATCGTCCGGTTAATTTTAATTTATTGTGTTCTACCTGCACGGTTAATCGATATACAGCTAATTCAGGAGCGGAAGTTAGAGCTAATAAAGTTTGATTTTCAATAGAACGTATCACTCCACTATGATATTGCCAAAATCCCCAAGGAATGAAAATACTGCTGAGAACTGTTAAACCGAATATTACTATCGGTGAGAAAATATTTTTTTTCTTTCTCTGCTGAATATCTAAATCTTGGATTTCTTGTAAAAGTGTATGGACTTCACTAGAAATTGTATCTAAATCACCGTCAAAATTTTCTAATTCTTCGCCATATTTTTTAATAATTTTACTGAAATTATATCGCATTTTATGAATAAAGTTTTTGCTTGGTTCTCCTTGAATAACAATAGCTAAATAGCAGTATCCTGCGACTTCTAAAATTATTTGGGATGTACCGTATGTGATTGCATCTAATTCGGTGACACTTCCAGATTGATTGATGCAATCATTGGCAAAACTGCGAATTGCAGTCAGCATCCCTGCTACCATTTCAGCTTCAAGCTGCTGTGCATCAGAACGCTGAATATTTGAGATAATTAAACCAGATGCTTTATGAATCAAGAAAATGGCTTGAATTCCAAATGATACAGCTTCTTTAAGGATTAATTCTGCTTCAGAAACTCCCTGTAATTTGGCACGAATTTTACGTTGAATTCCTTCAACGCTGAGGGTTTCTTCAACTTGTCGGTTAATGGCCCGGATTGTCTCTGCCATATATTTGGCGATGGTACTACCAATAATTGGGTAGAGTGCATCGACAACAATATTTTGTTCAATTTCAATTTGCTTTTTAATTGCTCGTCCCATGGCCGGAGCGATCGCATCGGAAACTTCCTGTGGTGCAACAATAATTTGTTGGGAAATTGCCAGAGGAACAGCAGGTGCGATCGCCTCGCTCATACTAATTCTGTCTTGTTCAGTACGACTACGAATAGTGCGATCGATAATAGGAGCGATTATCTCTATAATTTCCTCTTTTGACTCGGCAATTTTTAGCTTTAAAAGCTCAGAAATCGATGGTAGTAAAAGATTTATTAACTCTTGAGGTTCATAAATTTGATACTCTATTTTTTTTAATTTTTCTTGTAGTTGATTTATGAAATTATCTACTTCTGCTAATTGGTGACCAACCAATATTTGCTGTAATTTTTGGAATGCATCTTCTGAGTGAACTGCAACTTCCTCAAAAGGTAGAAATATTTCCAAAGATTTTTCTACATCTTCTTCAAGCAGTGGGGATGAACTCGGTATATTGCTAAGAGAATTCAACCTAGACTCTAAATAAGCTTCACATACTTCTAATGGAACTGAAGGAAGTTGTAATAATTGAATTTCTTCTACCAAAATTTCATCATTATTATTTTCTAATGGTAGTGAATAACAAGATGACTCAGGTGATTCGATAATTTTGAGTTCGATTAGTAAATGTATTAAGTTGTCAATCTGTAGAACTTCTTCCTCTTTTAAATCAACAGATTGATAAATCGAATTTTCCACCTGAGTCATATCAGTAAATCTCATCTTCAAAAGTGTTGAGTTAGGAATTAGGAGTTAGGAGTTAGAAGTTAGGAGTTTGGAGTTAGGAGTTTGGAGGTAGGAGTTTGGAGTTAGGAGTTAGGAGTTTGGAGGTAGGAGTTAGAAGTTAGGAGTTTGGAGTTTGGAGGTAGGAGGTAGGAGTTTGGAGTTAAGACTCCCCATCTCCTCCATTTCCCCCATCCTCCTCATCTCCTGCTGCAATTAAGAGTGTAATTCTGCCGTACTGTTAGACTGAGTTAACACTTTTGACAACTTTGTAGTTTCTAGAAGTGGTACAGCACTATAATCGTTGTTGCGTTCATCGGCTGCTTCTCGTAGTTGAGGGATGAATTCAGTTTCTTTGAGGCGCATTCCCAAGGCAAACAAAGTTTCAGCCATATCGTCTTTAGAAACTTTGGCGTTTGTCAACTGTGAAAAGCGACGATCTATTTCTTCTAGAATGAGATCCCGTAGTGCGGTAACATCATCTTGTAATTGAACTTTAGTTTGAAAGATTTCATCTCGAATTGATGTGGTTTGACTATCTAAGGTTTCATCAAGGGACTGAACACTGGTAGAGAACTTTTTATTGAGTCGATCGACTTGTTGGCGTAAATCAAGAGTTTCTTCTTGAGTTGTGATGTTGACTGACTTCAGCTTTTTATCTAACGCTTCAAAGCCTGCTTTTAATTCCGCCGAAAAATTGGACTTGAGTTGCTCAAGATGCGATCGCGTTTGTTGTTGCAACAAAGAAATATCTGACTCTAGCTTACTAAATCTATTTTCGTAGTCTCTTAGCTGTGTGCCAAAAATAATATCGCGGATCTGATCGATATTGCCCAGCCGTTCCCGTACATCGTCTCTACTCATCTGATTCATCAGAAAAACCTCAGAACCTAATTTTAGGATATTAAATTTATTATTCCCATTAGTCATTAGTCATTAGTCATTTAGTCATTAGACTTCTTCCATAAGTCGGGGAAAGGGGGAAAGGTTTGGTATTTTCCCTTTCCCCAATAAAGATGTATTCCTTTGACCACAAGAGTCCAAAAAGCACTTTTACAAAAGGTCTATTGGTCATTTGCTAATACCCCATGCCCTATGCCCCATAATTAATTACTAAAAACTCTTGGATGCGTTTAACAAATTCTTCTAACTCTGAGATTAAGTTATTACTACCTCGACGTTCTTGCTTATGAGCTAGTTGTTCTAGTTTTTCTGCTGCATGATGCATACTTGTAACTCCCATATTGGCACTAGCACCTTTAATTTGATGGGCTTGGAGTGCAAGTTGCTCAAAATCTAAAGCAGCGATCGCTATTTTAATAACCTCTATCCGAGCTTGCATATCTTCCACAAATATTTGGAGTAATTCTGTTTCAAATTCTGGGTTATTTTCTGAAAGTTGATGCAAGCGTTCCCAATCAATTGGTAGCTCAATTAAACCAACATCTGTAGTTGAAATTGTCTCTTGGCGAACAACGGTTGGTTTTGGCAATATCAGCATTGTCCAACGGTCTAATGCCGCTGCTAACTTTTCCTTCATTACTGGCTTGCTTAAATAATCATCCATGCCTGCGTCTATACACATTTGTTGGTCTTCTTTCATGGCATTAGCTGTCATCGCAATCACTATAGGACGACGACCGCTTGCAAAGTTGTTTTCTTGCCAACGATGAATTTCTTTTGTAGTTTCTAAACCATCAAGAACTGGCATTTGGCAGTCCATCAAAATCAAATCATAGGGAATTTTTTCTAATAATTGCAAAACTTCTTGACCATTACCAGCAACATCAGCGCTGTAGCCAAGACTTTGGAGTTGTTTTAAGGCTACTTTCTGATTCACTAAATTATCTTCTGCAAGGAGAATTCTTAATTTTGGAAACTTAGAAATTGAGAAAGGGGATGTAGGGATTGAGGGATGCTCTGGGGTGGGGAATGTAGTAGATAGATTTTTTGTCTGCTGTTGTTTTGTTTCTAAAACATTGACCATCGCATCAAAAAGTCGAGACGGCTTAATAGGTTTAACCAAATAAGCGGCAAATCCGATTTTTAGCGCTCGTTGAATTTCATCGCGTTGATTAGTAGAGGTGAGCATAATCAAAGGTAAATGTGCGAAGGCCGGATCTGCTTTAATTCGCTCTCCCAGAGCCATGCCATCGATTTCTGGCATCTGCATATCAATCACAACAATGTCATACAAACTTTTGTGCTTAGCAGCTTGTTCAATAGCTTTCAGGGCAATATTAGCTGAAGCCGCTCTATCTACTACCATTCCCCAACGAGTGGCTTGATATTGGATGATTTTGCGATTTGTCGCATTATCATCGACTACTAACAACCGCCGATTAGTTAGAAGTGTGTGACTCTCTATTGAACAGCTGGGATGAAGTTGCTTCGGGAAAGTTATTTCAAACCAAAACTTAGATCCTTTGCCTACCGAACTTTCTACGCCAATTTGTCCTCCCATCAAAGTCACTAGTTGTTTGCAGATGGCTAATCCCAAACCTGTGCCGCCATACTTGCGGGTGGTGGAAGCATCCACTTGGGTAAATGGGGTAAAGAGTTTGCATTGGTCTTCAGAGTTAATTCCAAGACCGGTGTCTGTAATGGCAAAATTAATGGTGGCTGTATTCAAGGAAAGCGATCGCAATTCTACTTTGACTATCACCTCTCCACTGCTGGTAAATTTGATGGCGTTGCTGATTAAATTCATCAAAATTTGCCGCAAACGACCAGCATCACCTTGCAGATGAGTGGGAACGTTGGGATAAATTAAAGCTGCAATTTCTAATCCCTTTTTATGGGCTGGGGGAGCCAATAATTCCAACACCTCTTCCACACAGGTAGACAAGTCAAAATCTAAAGTTTCTAAAACCATCTCCCCAGCTTCAAGTTTGGACAAATCCAAAATTTCGTTAATGAGACTCAACAAAGCATTTCCACTAATGCGTATTGTTTCCATAAAATCCCGTTGCTCTGGGTTGAGGGGAGTTTCTAACATTAAACCCGTCATCCCCAACACAGCATTCATAGGAGTACGGATTTCGTGGCTCATGTTGGCTAAAAAAGCACTTTTGGTTTTAGAAGCTAATTCTGCTTCGTGTCGCGCAACTTCAAGTTCTCGTCTTTGTTGAGTTTCTGCATCTAACATTTGAGCTTGGGCTAAGGCAATACCTACTTGGTCAGCTATTTGCCGTAAAAGATGAGTGTCAAAACTAGACCATTGACGAGAACTACCACACTGATGAACAATCAGCAAACCGCAAAGTTCTTCTTTGACAAGAATCGGTACAACTAAATGAGATTTGACTCCAAATTGTTGGAGCAATTCTATATGATTTTTTTGGACTTCACCCAAATCCAAATCTGCCAGCCCCAAACTCGGTTTTTGACGATATTGTTGTAGATAATACTGTTGTAAATATTCTCCTCGAAAGTAAGTATCGGTGAGCTTTTTCTCTTTGATTGTCAGCCAGCCAGAAACTACAGCTTCCACGATGGTACTTGTAGATCCATCAGGCAAAGGCTGATAAATTAAGACTCGATCGCTATGGATAATTTTTTGTACCTCTGTAACAGCGATTTGGAGAATTTCTTTAATTTGCAAAGACTGGCGAATCTTCAGGGTGATTTCAGTGAATAATTGCGATCGCAAGTTTTGACGTTGCAGTTCTTCTTCTGCTTGTTTGCGCTCAATAAATTGTCCGACTTGCTCGCCAATGGAATTCATGACTTTTACCAAGTTGGAATCAGGCTGCTGGATTTCATGGCTAAAGCAAGTAATCACGCCAAGGATTTTTTTACTGTCACGAATTGGAAAACCAAAAGCTCCATGTAACCCGACTTTGGCAGCGATTTTCAACCGCACAAAATTCCGATCTTCAGCAACATCAGTAATCCAAACAGGTTTAGCACTAGCCCAAACACGACCAGGCAAGCCAATTCCTAAAGCAAAGGTAATCTGCCGACTGAAGATTTCAAATTCCTGCATCTCTAATGAGGTTTTATACCAATTGTCGAAAAAAGCCAGTACATTAGCTTGCCTATCGACCATCCAAATTTCACTTACAGCTACTTCTAAACTTTCGCAGATTCCTTGTAATATTTGGTGCATAGCTTCGTTGATGGTGTTAGACTCTGCTAGGACGCGGGTTGTAGCATACTGGGCTTTGAGATGCTGTTCTGCCCGTTTGCGTAAGCGAAGCTCGTCGTAAACATCGCTAATATCAATACCCGTGGCAACAATGTATTCAACGCGACCCTCATAGTCTTGCAAAATAGTGTTAGTCCATGTAATTAACCGCCGACTACCATCTTTGACAATCCAATAACTTTCGTACTGTTTTGAACCTTCACCAGTCCGCAGTTGTTCAAAAATTGCCTTCACCGGCTCTACTTGTTCTGGTAGTAGAAACAGGTTCCAGAAATACCTACCTCTGACTTCATCAAAGGAATAACCAGTTGTTTGCTCGCAAGCTTGATTAAAGCGAACAATTTGCCCTTGTGCATCGAGAACTATCACCAAAGCACTGGCTGTATCAAGAACTGCTGAGATAAAGTTGCGTTCTTTGTTTAGTGTCTCTTCGGTGAATTTACGCTCCTTTACCTCACGATAAATGAAATAGTAGACTATAGCCAGAATCAGAAAACTTAAGCAAATAGCAATGGTCTGCGTCAAAATTGTATTGCTGACACTGGTTTGAGTTAATTTTAAGTGTTGCTGAAGCTGTTTTTGCGCCTTGTTTTCCATTTCACGAATGATATTGCGAATATCATTCATCAATTTATTTCCCCGATCTGTTTTAATTACCTCCAATGCAGCATCCAATCCTCGATCTTGGCGCAAATCTATAGTTTTTTTGAGTTCGTTGAGTTTTGCTACTATCAGAGGTTGAAGTGTGTCTAGTTGACTCAGTTGTCGAGGATCGTTTGCTGCTAATTTTCTGAGCTGCTGAATTTCTGGAGTAACTTTAACGAGTGCGGTTTGATATGGTTCCAAATACGCTTCATTTCCAGTGAGTATATATCCCCGTTGTCCCGTTTCAGCATCCTTGATATTAGATAACAGTTCTTCCAAAACGTTAATTGTCATTTGAGTGTTGAACAAATTTTTACTCGTATTCATCAACACTTCTGTACTTTGATATGAAAGGCTGCCAATCAAAACTAAAATAGCCAATGCTAAGGCAAATCCTTGGGCAATCTTTGTTAAAAATTGTTTGCGTATCTTCTGTGCTTGTTTGCGTTTATCGCTGGCCAAAACCAAACTTGCTAAAGTGCGCCGCATTTCTAATTGCTTGATTACCTGACGCCCTAGCATTCGTAATGCTTCAATTTGTTCTGGAGACAAATTTCTCGGTACATGGTCAATGACACAAAGTGTTCCCAAAGCATATCCTTCGGGATTTGTCAATGGAATGCCAGCATAAAACCGCACATGAGGTTCCGAGGTAACTACTGGGTTGCTAACGAACCTTTCGTCTTTTGTAGCATCAGGGACAACAAAAACCTCAGATTGCAGAATCGCATGGGCGCAGAACGCGATATCTCTGGGTGTTTCTAGAGCATCCAAACCAACTTTTGACTTGAACCACTGGCGATCGCGTTCGATTAAACTGATTAAAGCAATGGGAGTTCCACAAATAAATGAAGCCAGACGAGTCAGGTCGTCAAAAGCAGGTTCCGCAGGAGTATCAAGGATTTTATACTGTAAAAGAGACTCAAGTCGCTGTGTTTCGTTGTCAGGTAATGGTGCTTTCATCATTGAGGAGTCAGAACTCAGGAGTCAGAATTCAGGAGTTGGGAGTTGGGAGTTGGGAGTTAGGAGTTAGGAGTTGGGAGTTAGGAGTTGGGAGTTGGGAGTTGGGAGTTGGGAGTTGGGAGTTAGGAGTTGGGAGTTGGGAGTTAGGAGTTGGGAGTTAGGAGTTAGGAGTTAGGAGTTAGGGGTTAGGAGTTAGGAGTTAGGAGTTTAAAGACTTTGACACTAAAGCTTTATGATTTGAATAAAATTAAAAAACCAAAAATCCATAGCACGCTTGATTTTATATTCATTCTGAATTCTGAATTCTGACTTCTGAATTCTGACTTCTGAATTCTGAATTCTGAATTCTGAATTAAAATTTGACACGCAATTGTCCTGTTAAAGAGTTACCGTTGTAAGCACTTTCTCCTGTATCTTGATTGCGGACATTACTGAAGCTATAGCCCAAGTCTGCTTCAATATTGGGTGATAGCTTCACCGTACAGCGTGTTTGATAAGTATTAGCATTATCAAATTCTCCTTTAAGTCGCTGTCGTCCGAAATTAGCAGCTAGGCGACAGCGTAAGAATTTAGTAACATCACCTTCCCAAGCTACTTCGGCGTTGTAAACTAGGAAATCTGGAGGTGAAAAATAGCCGCTACTGCGTTCTAAATCGTTATCGTAACTCCAAGTAAATAAGTTAGCTGCTAAAGAAAATTGTCCCAATTTTCGCTCTAGTCTACTAAAAGTTTGTACCTCAGAATTACCATCGTTGTAGTTACCCAAACGTAAAGAAGAAAACAAGCTGGTATTGTGGTCAATTTGCCAGAATAAATCAGGCCCAAATCGCCAAGCAGTAATTTCATTTTGTAAAGTCCGGGCATTAGATTTATAAGGGCCTTGTTCTAAATTACCTGATAATACTAATAGCGATCGCAATTGCCCTGTTGGCGAAACTCGCGCTGGTAAAATCGGAACTTCCACTTTTGCATTGAGATTCATCGCTGCGGGTAAACGGTCGAATACATCAACTCCTGCGGCTGTTTGTAGCGTTACTCGTCCAATTTTTCCTTGCCATCCAACTTGCAAGGGAAAATTGCTCACTGATTCTACACCGCGTTGATCGAAGAAATCAAAACCTGTCTTCAAAAAGATTTTATTGCCATTTCTTAATCGAAACTGGAGTGTTGGTTCGATGAATAAATTTGTTTGCCCAAAGTTATCTGTGTCGTAGCGATAGTCTGTATCAATACTTTCTAAAACTGCATTTGGTGTTGTTGGTTCAGTGGCAGGTGTTGGAGGGCTAGAATTCTCTGGTGGCTTCGGTCGTGGTGGCGGTACTCGCAAATCAGGATTGAAGTTTTCGGGTGCAGCAATCAAAAATCTATGAGGGAAAGGTTTTGCAAGTTCTAAGTAATACTGATTTGTATTTAATGGGGAAGATGAGGGAGATTTAGTGTTTTCATGGAGTTGGGCTGCTTGTAACTTAATTTCACACAATGCACAAATACCCACGCTGAATATGACTCCCAATTGAATCTGTAGGTAACCCAAAATATACTTAGTAAAACTATATCGATGGATAAAGAGATAACGTCTAAAACTATCTGCCATCAGCCGATACTGTAGTTATATCAATGAAAAACTAGCTGCCAAAAATATTTTCTGGCTGCTAGCTTGTTTATTCTGCTTGGATTATGATGCCCACAATATATGCTGATTACAGCGATTTTCACATGATAGGTTTACGGATATTTTGCAAAAATAAATGGGCAAGAGGCAATAGGGAACTATCATAAAATATAAAATTGGTCAGTTTTTGGTTTGAAACATTCTGCAATTCTACGTTTGGAATATTTCAATCCAAAATCCCAAATCTAAAATCTCAAATTATATCAAATCTGCTCCCCACGACGGTGATTAGCGGCTTGCAGTAACAAAGATTCGGCAAAAGCGATGGCATCACTCGCTGATTTGCCACCAGCTAATTGTGCTAGTTCTTCCCGGCGAGTAGTTAAATTATCTAAGGCAGTAACTCGCACAACAGTACGTTGTTCCCCGCTACCATTGTTAGCTTTTTTACCTTTATCTTGATTAATAGTTTGCTTATCTACCCGGAAATGGCGGTCTGCCATTGCTGCAACTAAGGGCTGGTGAGTAACACATAATACTTGGTTGCGTTGGCTGAGTTGGTGTAATTTTTCAGCGATCGCTTGGGCGACTCTTCCAGAAACCCCCACATCAATTTCATCAAATACCATTGTCCCGGCGGCATCAACTTGAGAAAAACAAGCTTTCAAAGCCAATAAAAAGCGGCTCATTTCCCCACCAGAGGCAATTTCTGTTAATGGTTGCAGTGGTTCTCCAGGGTTGGGGCTAAACATAAAGGTAATTTTATCTGCTCCCATTGCAGTTGGGAAAGTCGGCAAAATTTCAACTTGAAATTTCACCTTTTCCATTGCTAAAGGCTTGAGTTCGGATATCAAACGCGATTCTAAATTAGCTGCGGCCTTGCTACGCAGTTGAGTTAATCGATGGCTGGTTTCGGTGAGTTTTTCCAAACACGCCTTTTCTTGTTGTTCTAAACTTTCAATCGATTGTTCGCTGTCGTTAAGTAGGGCTAATTCTGCTTGGATACGCTGATAATAGGCGATGGCTTCTATTAACGTCGGCCCATACTTGCGACAAATTTGCTTTAATTCCCGAACCCGTTCTTCCACTTCTTCCAATCGCTGGGGATCGGCTTCTAAACTATCGCCATAAGCATTAATCTGCCTTCCCACTTCCATCACCGCAGCTTGGGCATCCCTGACTAATTCCAACAAAGGTTGCAGCTGGGTATCGTATTCCACCATGTCATTTAATGTGGCTTCGCTGTCTCCCAATAAATCTGCGGCGGCGGGAGTTTCAGCGTCGTTTTGATACAAAGCCTGATAAATTTTGTAGCTCATTTGTTGCAAATCAACAACATGATTCAGGCGTTCCCGTTCTTGTGCTAGCTGTTCCAATTCATTGGCTTCGCTAAGATTTGCTGCTCCCAATTCTTGCACTTGATAGGTAAGCAAATCGAGTTGTTGCAAACGTTCCCGTTCTGATGTCCGGCGTTTTTCCAGTGCTAAATGGGCCTGTTGGTAAGCATTAAAGCTATTGGCGACCTTTTGGCGTTGCTGTATCAGAGAGTCACCGCCATACAAATCCAACCAGTCCCGGACTTGGGCGGATTGTCCTACTTGCACCGTTTGACCTTGGGCTGTGATTTCCACCAAGCGATCGCGCAATCCTACCATCACCTGGCGATTTACCAACACGCCATTCACCCGCGATCGGCTGCGGACATTACTAGCCGTGGCGGAGATTTCTCGGCTAATAACTACACAATTTTCATCGAGTAAATCGATTTCCTGTTCCGTCAACCAAGCAGCTAAGGGGGGGTTGGAAGTGAAAGTAGCTTCCACCACTGCCCGACTCGTCCCTGTGCGAATCACTCGACTAGAGACTTTACCGCCCAAAGCAGCATCAATGGCATCTAAAATAATCGACTTTCCAGCGCCGGTTTCACCTGTTAATACATTAAGTCCCGCGCCAAATTCTAATTCTAGTTGGTCAATCAGGGCAAAATTTTCAATTCGCAAGCAAAGCAACATCTAGCCAAAGTCTCCTTCCATTGTGCTGAGTGCCCAGTCGTGAGTCAGAAGAAAATTTCGGAGTTAGTTAGTAAGGGCGCATGTCTTTACTTCAAGACTTGGCACTTTTAACTCAGCACCGAGAAAGGCAGCAATACCTACTACTATTAAATTAATACGCCCATATTAGTGTAGCAAAGCAATGAACAGTGGGGAATGGGGCATAGGGCATAGGGCATGGGGAGATGAGGACATGGCTTCGCCTTGGGGAAAGGTAAAAGGGAAAAGAGAAAAGCAGGGATCTTTCCTTTCCCCCTTCCCCTTTACCC
>NZ_JACKZU010000638.1:0-2223 GCF_014222165.1 Nostoc sp. 2RC | reverse complement strand
GGAGTTAATTATTATTAAAATAATCGGCATTAAAATTATTTGGACTGTACATAATATCAAAAATCATGAAAATAAAAACTTAGCTTTAGACCGAATTTATAGCCTTACAGTAGCTAAATTAGCTAATGCGATGATTGCTCATTGTCATATAGCAAAAAAAGAGATTGTCAAAAAATTTTCTGTAAAAAATACAGATAAAATATTTGTTGTTCCACATGGAAATTACATAGAAGCTTATGACAATAAAATCGGAAAATTAAACGCACGCAAAATTTTAGGTTTGCAAGATTCTAGTATGGTTTTTTTGTTCCTTGGTACAATTCGTGCCTACAAAGGAGTATTTGAACTTATAGATCAATTTAGTCAGCTAAATAGCGACAAAAGTAATAACATTCAATTAGTGATTGCAGGTAGAATTTATGACGATAGCCAAGAAATTACAGATACCCTGAAAGAAAAAATTGCGAAAGATCCGAGAATAAAATTCTTTCCAGGGTTCATTCCAGATGATGAAGTTCAAGTCTACATGAATGCTTGTGATGTAGTTATCTTTCCATATCGAGATATTTTGACATCAGGTGCGGTAATTTTAGCAATGTCTTTTGGTAGAGCCTGCATTGCACCCTGCAAAGGTTGTATTGGAGAAGTGCTTGACGAGCAAGGAGCATTTTTATACCAAATCGATGATAAAAAAGGCTTAATGAAAGCCATGAATTCTGCTATAGAAAAACAGCATGAATTATTGTCTATGGGACAGTACAATTTCAAGCTAGCTCAACAATATAATTGGGACTACATTGCACAAATGACGGCTGATGTATATCGTCATTGTTTATAGCAATCCTATTTGAGTTGTGAAAATTTTAGTGCCGATGGTTGAGTATTAACAGCAGTAATATAGCAGTCCGATTTGATTAATGAACTCATCTGTAGAGGCAGGCAAGAGGCAATAGGCAATATGGTTATAAAAGAGTAAAGTCTACAGAATTTTGTTCAACAATCAAACAGGATTCCTATATGTCACAAATCAATTAGCACTGTATTTAACTTTGCTTGAAGTCTGCTGTATATTAAACAGGCGCTCCAGAAACACTCAACCAAAGCAAATAGAAAATAGTTAGACCAATTGTAATTAACGCTACCCAAATAAAGCGATTATCTTTAGTATTAACTTGACTCAGATCGACAAATTCTCGCTCAGTGAGTTTAGGCTTCTGCGGTTGAGAAGATTTAGGAGACTTAGCAGCAACAGTAATTTTGAGTTCGTTATCGGGTAGTGCGCCCAAATCAGGAATTTGAGTCATCCATTCGCTTGGCCTTTTGAGCTTTGGTGCTTTCAAGATGTAAAGCATCCGTCGCGCTTGTTTGCTAGTTTCAAAATGTGGGTGGCGTTTGAGTCTTTCGCAAAGAGCGATCGCATCATCTGTGCGTCCAGCTGCTTCATAAGCAGTCACCAGACTAATTTCAACTTCACCTCCAAGACGAGAATTGCGAGCTAATAGAGCGCTAGCCTTTTCTAAATTTTCCACAGCTTCGCGGTACTGCCCATTTTCAAAGGCAATTTTTCCAGTCTGGTAGCGGGTTTTAGCAATTTCTATACTTTCTGCACTCACGTTCTGTTCGTAAATTACCACTATTTTAATTTTGCCAATGTCAGCAATCTTTTTAAAATCTTTTCACAAGCTAACAACTTGAAAGTAGATAAACTTCTAAAATTTTAACTAGTAGCTATAGCTATTTTCTCGTTAAAAAGTCCGGTATCAAATACAAGTTATCAAACATATGCTAAAAAGCAAGCATTCACAATTGTATTGGCTAGGAGCAGGCATATCTCTGGCAGTGATGAGTGCTGCCATCGCTCCAGCATCCGCCGACATAATTATAATTGATAGTGGCTCTGGAATTAGGCGAGCGCCTGCTGTTGGTTCCTTCATTTATGGTAGTCCAATTCCCACACCAATGCCTGTAGACCCAGCAACAGGATTGACACCACAACGCATTGATTATTACAACAATTATTCCTATCCTGTCGTCAGACAAAGGGTGAGAAATTCCACCATAATTAATCCAACTTTGGTGAATCCTACAATTCGCAACTCAACACTAGTCAATCCGGTGATTATCAATAACTCATGGCGTCGTACACCATTTAGCGGCGGGCGATCGCGGGTTATTATTACTTATCCTCGGTAGAGTGGGGAGATGGGGAGATGGGGAGATGGG
>NZ_JACKZU010000637.1:0-2250 GCF_014222165.1 Nostoc sp. 2RC | reverse complement strand
CCCCTTTCCCCTTTCCCCTTTCCCCCTCTAAAATAGCCAGTTGTAGACATCGCATTTATTTTCGGTAAAATCAACTTCTGAGAACTGTAATTTGGGAGAATTTTCGGGTGCCTACACTTGGTGTTAACATCGACCACATTGCCACCATCCGGCAAGCACGGCGCACGGTGGAACCAGACCCGGTAGCAGCGGCGGTGCTGGCGGAATTAGGGGGTGCAGATGGAATTACAGTGCATCTGCGGGAAGATAGACGGCATATCCAAGACCGGGATGTGCGAATTTTAAGACAAACAGTGAGAACTCACTTAAATTTAGAGATGGCCGCTACAGATGAAATGCTAGCGATCGCCCTCGACATCAAACCAGATTATGTAACTTTAGTCCCCGAAAAACGCGAAGAAGTCACAACAGAAGGCGGACTAGATATCGTTGGACAAATTGTTAGAATAGGTGAGATCGTTGATAAATTGCAAGGCGCTGGCATTCCAGTCAGTTTATTTATCGACGCTGAGCCAGCACAAATCGAAGCATCTGTCAAGGTAAAGGCTAAATTTATTGAATTGCACACCGGACAATACGCCGAGGCTAAGGACGAAACAACTCGCCACCAAGAATTAGCCATCTTAGCCAAAGGATGCGAACAAGCGATTCAAGCCGGACTGCGAGTCAACGCTGGACATGGACTCACCTACTGGAACGTCTACCCGGTGGCAGCCCTTAAAGGTATGGAAGAACTGAACATCGGTCATACCATCATCAGTCGGGCAGCCTTAGTAGGCATAGAACGAGCAGTCCGGGAGATGAAAGAAGCAATACGGGGGCATGGGGGATAGGGTATGGGAAGGGGAAAGGGGAAAGGGGAAAGGGGAAAGGCATTGATTTTTAATTATTCTCCTCTGCCCCTCTGCCTCCCCTGCCTCCCCTGCTCTCTCCCAGAGGGGTTGTAACTGCGAAATCTAGAAATCAATCTTCAACTAAAAAATTCTATGAGCGCAACAGAGTCTAACAACCTACCGCTTTGGGTACAGGATCGCGATCGCGTGATAGCAGAAAGTATTGATAGTGAGTGGCGCTATCAGACACCACCAGATTATTCTCGATCCAAAGAAAATTTAGCTCAAGAAAGTACGCGCAATCACTTAGAAGGTACACTAGAAGCGATCGTGCAAAACTTGGTGCGAACCTTTGAAATGGAAGTATCCTTTAAAGCTAACCCGCAAGAGTGGTTGTCTATTGTGAATGACAAGTTTCGCCTCAGTACTAATGGCGGAGTAGACTACACAGCGGCGGATTTATCAGCCCAAGGTACTTACAATTTATTTATGCCTGATTCAGAACACTACAAGGCTTCAGAAGAAACCTTTGAATCATCGGCAAAACTCTTCCACACAACATTTCCCAAAGGATTTCCTTGGGAAGTGCTGGAAGTTTTCTCAGGGCCACCGAATGTAACATTTAAATGGCGGCATTGGGGACATTTTAATGGACAATACAAAGACTATGCACCTACTGGAGAGACGGTGGAAATTATCGGCATGAGCATTGCCAAAGTTACCGATGACTTAAAGATTATTTCCTTAGAACACTACTTTGACAATAGTCTGTTCTTGACCAAGCTCACATCTGGTGGCAAGGTAAATGCAGACAATCAAGGAAGTCCTTGTCCCTTCAGTTCTTGGTTCAAGAAGTTCCAAAAAAGTTAATTTTCAGGGGTACA
This sequence comes from Nostoc sp. 2RC, assembly GCF_014222165.1. Classification (NCBI taxonomy): domain Bacteria; kingdom Bacillati; phylum Cyanobacteriota; class Cyanophyceae; order Nostocales; family Nostocaceae; genus Nostoc; species Nostoc sp. 2RC. Next base: position 533 of record NZ_JACKZU010000637.1, on the reverse strand, counting down.
GTGTGTAGCGCTGTACCCTGAAATTACTTTCATAACAAGCAAAGGATGAAAATGCAAACATATCATTACGTTTTGGCTAGTCAACGTTTTATTCTCGAAGAAGAACCAATAGAGGAAGTTCTCAAAGAACGTACCCGTCACTACCACGAACAAGAAAAACAAATTGATTTTTGGCTAATCAAGCAACCAGCTTTCTTAGAAGCGCCCCAGTTTGCAGAAATAAAAGCAAAGTGTCCCCAACCAGCTGTAGCAATTATTTCCACTAATCCGCAATTTATTACTTGGTTAAAATTGCGTTTAGAGTACGTCATCACAGGAGAATTCCAAGCTCCTTCTGAGGCAATACCTGATGCTCTAGCATCTTTGGCTACTGTATCTTAGATGGGGAGAATGGGGAGATGAGCGAAGTGGGGAAAAGGTTATGGTTCGGCAAGCTCACCAACCAGGTTAAAGGGAAAAGGAATCAATTTAATCTTTCCCCTTTTCCCTTTACCCCTTTCCCTTTCCCCCTTTCCCTTTCCCATACCCAATGC
>NZ_JACKZU010000842.1:0-261 GCF_014222165.1 Nostoc sp. 2RC | reverse complement strand
TTGTAAAATAATTATTAATCCAGAAACAGTACAATATCCCGATAAATGGGTTAAACGCAGTCAGCTTATAAGTAATGAAAAGCCTGTCAGAGACGAGCAGCAAGAAGAACGCAACCAAATACTCGGTAAAATTAACGAACGCCCTACAATCATGTTCCAAGATAAAGAGCAAAAATTAGTAGGGCTTTTAGGATTAGCAGTTGATGAAAATATAGCCGAAAAAACCAAAAAGTATCTCGAAAAAGTAGGAGTATCATACGA
>NZ_JACKZU010000636.1:0-2287 GCF_014222165.1 Nostoc sp. 2RC | reverse complement strand
CCCCAATTCAACAAAACCCCGTTTCACCCAGGAAGAGCGATATGACAACGACGACTGACTACGATTTTGGTGCCCGCGAGGCGCTACGCCTACTGGGCCCCGATCCAGAAAACTGGATACCCGATCGCCCAGGCGTTGACTACAATGTCACTATAGTGGGTGGTAGTGGCAGCGGTAGCACCTTTGCATTTGCACTACGGCGTGCTGGCATCGGTGGTGTGACGGTGATTGACGCAGCGGAAGATGAGGTTCATGCAGGCGTATGGCTAACGCGAGCGCGGATGAACAAACTACGCACGCCCAAGAACTTAGCCGGGCCCGAACTGGGTATTCCGGCCTTATCGTTTCAGGCTTGGTACGAAGCACGACATGGTGTCGAAGCTTACGCGTCCATCGACCGCATCCCCCGCTTGTTATGGGCTGAGTACCTCAGTTGGTATCGGCAAATACTGAATATTGAAGTTCGATATCATACAAAATTGGTGCGGATAGAGCCGCTCGAAGGTTTCTTTCGGCTGCACCTAGAGGTGAATGGTGCGCCACAGACGGAAACTACCCGCAAGATTATCTTTGCTAACGGTGTAGCTGGCACTGGTGGCCCATACATCCCACCAGTCCTAGCGGATCTACCGCGCAGGCTTTATGCCCACACCGCCGATGCCATTGATTTTGCAGCACTGCGTGGTAAAACTGTAGCAGTTATAGGTGCTGCGGCCTCCGCCTTTGATGCGGCAGGGGTGGCACTAGAATCAGGAGCCAAGGCAGTACATTTGTTTGCACGGCGGTCTGCCATCGCATCTGTGCCAGTAATTCGGGCGCGGGGATATCCTGGTGCCTACTACAACTATCCCCAACTGCCGGATGCGGCTCGTTGGTTCCAGGCTTGGCGCTTTCGTCAGGCTGGCTCCACACCTCCACCTGACGCCATTGAACGAGTGGTGGCATTCCCAAACTTTCACCTACACCTGTCTGCACCCTGGAGATCCGCCCGTGAAGAAGCAGGCCGCATCGTCGCTCAGGTAAACGAAGATGTTTTCGAGTTTGATTTTGCCATTGCTGGCACAGGCTACTTTGTCAATCCCAGGGTGCGGCCGGAACTGTCTGAGTTTGCCCAGCATATTGCTCTGTGGAGCGATCGCTATCAACCACCCTCCCACCAGCGTAACGATGAACTAGGAACACACCCTTACCTGGGCAGCGCCCACGAATACCAAGAAAAGGTTCCTGGCACAGCACCTTACCTAAAAGACATCCACGTTTTCAACCCTGCCGGTTTCGTCAGCTTCGGGTTGCCCATAGGCGACGTGCCCAGCATCCGGCGTGATGTGCCAGCAGTAGTAACGCGCATCAGCCATGACTTGTTCTTTGCTGATTGGGCGCTGCACGAAGCACGCATCACGAGTGACAACATTGTACCTGACTTCGATGCCTCGCTATACACAACAGCAGTGTGGAAACAGCCTGCCGAAGCGGCAGCAATCTAAGTGCTGAGTTATGAGTTTCCAGTCTTTAAGCCCCAAACTTTAGGAGTCACCATCATGCCTGTTGAACAACGCTCTGGTTTATTGCCTTATCTTTTCTCCTCTGTATCTGAAGATACCAACAAATCCGCACCCCTCGTGTTATTCCTGCACGGAGCGCGCGATCGCGGGAACGATTTAAATGTGCTACTCAAATGGGGTTTACCTCGTTTTGTGAATGAATCAAGCCCCTTACCTTACTTCTTTTTAGCGCCCCAACTTCCTGAAGGGCAGACTTGGGTAGAGCGAGAATCAGATGTAATTGCTTTATTGGATAATTTTATTGCCTCGCGGTCTATCGATCCGTCTCGTGTCATCATATCTGGGTTCAGCTTAGGTACGGCTGGAGCATGGCACATCGCTGCTTCTCATCCCAGTCGGTTCGCTGGTCTGGTAGCAGTATCCGGTCGCGTCCCCAAAACCTTAGAAGCCACCCAACTTACTGCACTCAAGGAAATTCCCATTCAAATATTCCAAGGTGCTAAAGATGAAAAACTGTCGATTGAAGATACACAGCAGATTGTCGATACCTTGCGCGCACTGGGAGGAATAGTAGATTTTACTGTATTCCCTGAAGGCGATCATTTTATTGCAGATGAAGTCTACAGCGATGCGAAATTGCAACAGTGGTTCATTTCACAAACCCGTCGCGCTTCTGTGGCGGTCTAATTGGGGAATGGGGAGATGAGGCAATACTGCTCAGGTTTTGGATTTTAAACTGGAATTTGGTTTGGGGAAAAGGTGAGCCAGCGCGGTCTTGGGGGTTT
>NZ_JACKZU010000635.1:0-2319 GCF_014222165.1 Nostoc sp. 2RC | reverse complement strand
TCCCCACACTCCCCACACTTCCCCATTCCTCAGCCCCTACCAAGCCATAGGGCATCACCAATTGTCTGGTTAATTGCCAGCTATCTTGCCCCCAAATCCATTTTGGAACTGGGTTAATATCAAAGGAGCGTAACAGTTCGTAGCCACCGCGCTCTATCTGAACGTTACCCCAAATATTTGCCCCTAGTCCGATAACGCTTCCTGATACTTCCAAACTAGCTTCGAGGTGCGATAACAGTAAAGTACGCTCATAAGGAGGATTTTTAGCGGCAAACAGCCAACCGTGATATGTACGCGTGCGGATATCAGAAACTGTACCACTGGCAAAACTTCCTAGACCATTGGTAAGTAACCATTCTCTTGTATCTAAATCAGACATTTGCTACTCAAAATCGTTATGAGTATGATATAGTCGTAACAGATTGTAATCAAACTGTAAAGCGTGGATGGGTGAGTTTTACCAGACCCAAACTCCAACGCTAGTAAACCGATAAAGGAGAATAAGTTAATGTCTCTAAGTTACGGAACAGAAGGAAGCCTCCGCGTTGGTCAGCAAGCTCCCGATTTCACAGCAACAGCTGTGGTGGATCAGGAATTCAAGACAATCAAACTTTCCGATTATCGTGGTAAGTATGTCGTCCTGTTTTTCTACCCCCTAGACTTTACGTTTGTTTGTCCTACTGAAATTACAGCATTTAGCGATCGCTACGAAGAATTCAAGAAAATTAATACGGAAATCCTTGGGGTTTCCGTAGATAGCGAATTCTCCCACCTCGCTTGGATTCAAACCGATCGTAAGTCTGGTGGCGTAGGCGACTTGAATTATCCTCTAGTCTCCGACATCAAGAAAGAGATTAGCGCAGCTTACAACGTGCTTGACCCAGCAGCAGGCATAGCCTTGCGCGGTCTGTTCATCATCGACAAAGATGGTATCATACAGCACGCTACAATTAACAACTTAGCTTTTGGTCGTAGCGTTGATGAAACCCTGCGGACATTGCAAGCTATTCAGTACGTTCAATCTCACCCAGATGAAGTTTGCCCAGCGGGTTGGCAACCTGGTGACAAAACAATGAATCCCGACCCAGTGAAGTCCAAAGTCTACTTCTCTGCTGTCTAAATTAGATTTGCTGGAGTTAATCCAGCAATCAACAATAACCACAGATAAACAAGGAATAGACTTCTTGCATAAGTCGGGAAAAGGGTAAGGGGAAAGGGGGAAAAGTTTTGTGTTTTCCCTTTCCCCTTTAACATGCACTCCTTTTTCCATATCTTGCAAAAAGCACTTTTGCAAAAGGTCTAATGTATGTGTGGTTTTGTCATTGAAAGGGGAAATGGGGATTGGAGAGATGACGGTTGACTGTTGACTGTTGACTGTCCAATGCCCCATGCCCCATATCCAATTGTTTTAAATAATCAAAAAATAAAAATATGCTGACTTCAACTGATTTTAGTGGGTTATTAAACGAGCGATTCTTTCGCAATTTTTTACCAGTTCCAGCTATAAATCAACTGAGATTAGGTGTAGGAACACCAGATTTTCAGTTACCTGATATCACTAACGGTACTTTAGTAAAGTTGTCTGACTATAAAGGTAAGCAACCAGTTTTAGTTGCCTTTACTCGCATTTTTACTGAAAAGCAATATTGCCCTTTTTGTTATCCTCACATCAAAGCTTTGACTGAAAATTACGAACAATTTAAAAATCGTGGAATCGAAGTTTTGATGATTACTAGTACTGATGAACGGCAAAGTCAAATAGTTGTGAGAGATTTGGGTTTACAAATGCCGTTACTTAGCGATCCAAGTTGTCGAGTATTTCGTACTTATAATGTAGGACAAGCTTTGGGAGCGCCTTTACCAGCACAGTTTGTATTAGATAAAGAAGGAAAACTCAGATATTGGCATTTATTTTCTTTCCTGGATCATAATGCTAGTGTTGAAACATTATTACAACAATTTATCGGTATCTCAGAAAATAATATGATGTTTGGAGATTCCTAAATCAAGGGATGATTTAGCAACCTCTAAAATCTCTGGATGTGCTTCAAGAGCCTACCTCAGGGACTTAGAAGTAAAAAAATTGTGTAGGCAGGCTGAAGAGGAGAAAAACAGTGTATTGATTCTAGAAGTTTTGGAATAATTTATTTTTTTGAGTTACCTAAAAGGATGTTTTAAAAGTTTATAGTAGTGTATCAAATATTTGTACCCCACCCTAACCTTGTCAAGGGTAGAGATAGGAAAAGGGTAAGGTGTTAAGGGGTAAAGGCAAATAAAAACCCTTTCCCCTTTCCCCTTTTCCCTTTCCCCCCTCTTGCA
>NZ_JACKZU010000634.1:0-2324 GCF_014222165.1 Nostoc sp. 2RC | reverse complement strand
CCCCGTCACCCCCCCCCGTTTTTGTCTAAAGCAAAAACCGCCCCTCCCCTTACTAAGGGGAGGGGTTGGGGGTGGGGTAAAACGTCTGTGGGACAAGCATTTGAGCTTAAGTTGACACCCATGAGCAATGCTGTGCCCTCCTACAGTGTGGTTTAATACCTGAAAATTGCTGTAAGTTACATAGTCATTTTGCAGGAAGACCATAGTCAAATTTGGCAAAGAAATCTGTTAGTTCGGCAACATTACAGAAAAACAATATATTAGCAAGAAAATTAATAAAAAAGCTGAATTATGGGAATTTTGCTAATACTCGAATAAATTCCAGAGGTAAGCCATCAGCATCAGCGATAAAAGCTACTTCGTAAATGCGATCGCCTATTTGCTGTTGTGTCGGTTCTAATAATACCTTTAATGGTTGCAATTCTTCTGCTGTTGAAACACGTTCTTGTAAATTTGTCAACCAGCTAGGTAAATCTGGCGTCATTTCAGTCAAATCAAAAGACAGATGATAATATCCCACATAATGTTCATCAGCAAAAGCATCTGGGGCTGGTTTTGGTTCGGGAATTTGAATTAGTTCAATTCTGCCCCCCAATCCTTCCATCCAACAAGCTAGCGTGTAGCCTGTAGTAAAGCGTTCTGAAATTGTAAATCCCAGATGTTCGTAAAAGGCGATCGCTCGATGAATATTCGCCGTCCGAATAGAAGCGTGGTGCATAACAAAAGTTAGGAGTTGTGAGTTAGGAGTTGTGAGTTAGGAGTTGTGAGTTAGGAGTTGTGAGTTAGGAGTTAGGAGTTAGGAGTTGTGAATTCAATTTCACTTCTAACCTTTAACTCTTAACTTCTAATTTTTAACTCTTAACTCCTAACTCCTAACTTTTAACTCCTAACTCCTAACTTTTAACTCCTAACTTTTAACTCTTAACTCCTAACTCCTAACTCTTAACTTCTAACTCCTAACTTTACTCAAACAACCTGAAATAAGGGTAACGTACAGGCACGCCAGGTTCTTTTTCCAAGTCAAAATTAATGACTTCCCAGCAAGGGTCTTCTGGAGGATCGGGACTAAACTCTACGGGTAAACCGTATAGCCGCGCTGCTGATGCTTCCGGCTGTCCAGACCGCCAAGGAGTACTGCGTTCTAAGTAGCCACTCATCAATTCCTGATAGCGTCGAGCAATAATAACTCTTGTTGCTCGATAGCCTTGAGTGTACAGCTTGTCTAATGCTTCATGAATTTCAAACCGTATACCATCAGGGTGAGTATGCTGTCTATACCATTCATTATTCCACCTCCGCCAGTGACGCCCAGACTGTAAATGGATTAACTCTCCATTTTTCGGGTTAGCTTCAAAAGCGCCATGACGCGGACATAGATAGGTATCTGTTAGTGTCAACGCCGGAATAGTCTGGCGACAATGGGGACACTGTATTTCAGGGCCAAATATTGGGTACTGCAAGCCTGGATTCATCATGAAGTGCGTACAAACATAATTTTGCTTTACCAGCACTAGGCACTAGTAGGTTGGGTTATACACTTCGGCTCCGCCACTTTGGGATATTCCTTTGCTGTTAACTCAACAAGTAAGTTCAAAGTGATGAGTTTCAAGTTTTTTGTGAAAAACTCTCTAGTAACTCAACACTCATTAGCACTTTGTTAAGCATTCAGCACTCGTCAATTTAGAGCCTTGACGCTGTGATATCCTGGTTGTGCAACCAGCCTCAAAGGTTGGAGTTTCTCCAGTGTTCCTGGGTACCATATTAATATTCTATCGTGTCTACCGCTTCTTACTGGACATCTGTCGATTTTTCTCAAGCTGCCTTCATTGCAAGCAACGCTGTTGTTATCGGTTCGGTAAACATAGCAGCAGGAGCAAGCATTTGGTACGGGGCAGTAGTTAGAGGAGATGTTGAACGCATTGACATTGGCGAATGCACGAATATTCAGGATGGAGCGATTTTACATTGCGATCCTGGTTTTCCCACAATCATAGAAGATCATGTCACCGTAGGGCATCGTGCTGTAGTACATTCTGCTTACGTTGAGCGTGGAAGTTTAATTGGCATTGGCGCAGTGATTTTAGACGGTGTACGCGTGGGCGCTGGTAGCATTATTGGTGCTGGCGCAGTAGTAACTAAAAATATACCCCCCTTATCCCTAGTTGTCGGCATTCCTGGCAAAATACAGCGCCAAGTAACAGAAATTGAAGCCGCAGAACTCATAGAACACGCCAAGCGTTACGAAAAGTTAGCTTTAGTTCATGCAGGTAAAGGTACAGATTTGGGGTTTGGTAAGGGTTAGGGCATGGGGCATGGGGCATGGG
>NZ_JACKZU010000633.1:0-2339 GCF_014222165.1 Nostoc sp. 2RC | reverse complement strand
GGGGTGAGTGTCGATTAGTTAGTAATTGAGTAAGTTTGCTCTAACGTCATTACAAGGGTTTTACGTTAAGTTGACACTAATGACGGTTGTTCGCCCCCACCAGAGATTGTGGTTTAAATAGATGAAAAACGCTGTAAAATCACAGCCAACGATTTTTAAAACAACCTCTTATCAGCGATAACAGTCAACAATCAACCACCTAATTACTGCTTTTTCACAGCTTCAATTTTTGCTTCTATCTTCACCGTTTTCACACCTGGAACTTCCTTAGCTAAAGCTTCAGCTTTTTTGAGTTCTGCAATAGAACTAGCTGTACCCTTGAGGATAATTTCACTCTCTTTATTTTCAACTTGTAACTTATTCCCTGGTAAATCTTGATTCAACTTTTTACTGACTTCAGTTTTTAAATCGCTTTCAGCTTTTGTTGCTGGAGTTTTTAGAGAATCAGTTGTAGTTTTAGCCTCGGTACTCGGTGCTGGAACAATAGTTGGCTGTGCTGGAACTGCTGGAACATTAACAGTTTTATCAATACTTGGATTTGTTTCAGCAGCTGGTTTTGCTGGTGGTTGGGATTCTTGGTTGGTGGTGCTAGGAGTTTCGGAACCAGTTTTAGTAACTTCTTGACAACCAACAGCACCAATTACGAGAATACCACTAACTAAAAATAGAATTAGCTTTTTCATTATTTATCTCCGGATTCAGTAATTGAAGCGACTACTTAAGCTGTGTGTAATGGTGAGGAGCAAATGTTAAAAATTTCTTATTTTTTGTTTGCCATTTGTCATCTGTCATTTGTACTTTGTGGAGACACAGATGAATCATGTCTCTACACAAGACGCGATGAATCCCGTCTCTACAATGACTAAAATTTTGGAGAAGCACCAATTCAATTTTGCTAAGGCTGCTGGCTAGTATAGCTTTGCATCAGTTTGTGGCTATCTATCAATTTCAAGTAGATGCTAACTAGTTTTCTTGAAATGAGACTATGCAACCCTATAGCAATGATTTAATATTATCAGATTTGACGAAATTTGGCGATATCTAGAACAAGACAACCTATATAACTCAAAATTTCAGCATTTTTCCAATTTTATGCCAGCAAAATTACCAACAAAATGTTACTTTAAAAAACTATGACTTGCTTAAAACGCCCAAAGTACCAGGAAAGATTCGCCAATGCCCTACCTTACATCTGCACGGGAAATTCGCGCTATTGTCGCTGAATATACTCATGCTAAAACCCTGTGGCTAGATACAGAAGTGGCTGACTATAAAAGCCGCAATCCCAAGCTATCGCTGATTCAGGTATTAGATGATGCTGATGATATGAGTGGCGATCGCGTTTACCTTTTAGATGTCCTAGTTCAGCCTGATATTATAGCTGAATTTATTCAAGAAATCATGTTAAATTCTAATATTGAAAAAGTTTTTCATAATGCCAGTTACGATTTAAAATTTCTCGGTAATAAAAAAGCAAAAAATATTACTTGTACTTTAGAAATGGCCAAGAAAATTCCTTATTATCTTTTGCCATTGCCAAATTACCAACTCCAAACAATAGCCACTGCACTTTGTAGTTTTAACAATATTGACAAACAAGAACAACAAAGCGATTGGGGAAAACGTCCTCTCAGTGAAGAACAAATAGAATATGCTTACCTAGATTGTATTTATTTAGCTCAAATTCACTCAAATTTATTAAAATTACAAGCCAAAGCTAACCCCGAACCCACAACGGAAGATTTAACAATTCTGAGTGCTAAATCCTCGCAAATTGAGCAGCAATATAAATTATTAAATTCCGAATTTGAACATTTACAAGAACGTATCAAAAAAGCTATGCAAGCCCAGAATATATCTGAAACTGCTGATTATAAGCTAAATAGTTATGACCGTACCACAATCAAAACCACCTTTTCCCAATTGGCAAATCTAGCGCAAAACCAAGGCCTTGATTTAGATTTTCCCATTACATTAACTCAGAAACTCCAAAAAGATTTAGGGCAAAATCTAGAACAATTGTCTGTAGACGTTGACAAAACCACCGCTTGGCGACTAATTCCTAAAACTGACGATGCTGAAATAGAAAATGAGTAGTAAATCAGAATTCAGAATTCAGAATTCAGAAGTCAGAATTCAGAAGTCAGAATTCAGAAGTCAGAATTCAGAAGTCAGAATTCAGAATTCAGAAGTTAGAATTAATAAAGTTTAAATAACCAAAGTTAAAAATATATATCAAATCAATGTAGTGGCGTGGCAAGTCTAAAATGTTGCAATAGATTTTATTGTGGGATGGGTGTCCTCACCCGTCCGGGCGGGCAGGATGCCCACCCCACAAG
>NZ_JACKZU010000632.1:0-2363 GCF_014222165.1 Nostoc sp. 2RC | reverse complement strand
GAGTGTGGGGAGTGTGGGGGGAAAGAGAATTTATGCTTCCCCCTCCTTCCTCCCACACCTCCCACACTTCCTAGAAAGCCCAATGCCCAATGCCCATTAGGAGATTAATTTATGCCAATTTACGTTTACTGGGGTGAGGATGATTTTGCGATGGAAAAAGCGATCGCTATGCTCCGCCATCGTGTCCTCGATGCCCAATGGGTTAGTTTTAACTACACTGCATTTCCACCAGAACAAGCCGATGCTGCAATCCAGGCGTTAAATCAGGCGATGACACCATCTTTTGGCGCTGGTGGACGGTTGGTTTGGCTGATTAACACTACTGTTTGTCAGCACTGTCCTGAGAATGTGTTGGCAGAATTCAAGCGATCGCTACCAGCAATCCCTGAAAATTCTTTTTTATTACTCACTACCCGTAATAAACCAGATGAACGCCTCAAGTCTACGAAATTGTTAAAACAATTTGCTACCGAATTCCGAGAATTTCCACTGATTCCTCCTTGGAAAACCGAGTTATTGGTGCAATCTGTTAACCAAGCAGCTCAAACTCTGGGGGTAAAACTGACTGCGAAAACTGCTGAATTGTTGGCTGAATCTGTAGGAAATGATACACGCCTTCTTTATAACGAAATGGAAAAACTACGTCTATATGCCCAAGGTAGCAACAAACCTTTAGATGTAGATATTGTCAGTAAGTTAGTAAGAAATACTACCCAAAATAGTTTACAATTAGCAGCAGCAATTAGAACAGGAGACACCGCAAAAGCTTTGATTACCTTAGCCGATCTCATCAATGCTGCCGAACCAGGATTACGGATAGTTGCTACATTAATTGGACAATTTCGCACTTGGCTATGGGTAAAGATTATGATGGAAAGTGGTGAGCGAAATCAAGAAGCGATCGCTCAAGCTGCTGATATCGGTAACCCCAAACGCATCTACTTCCTACAGCAAGAAATCAAGCTCCTTTCTTTGGAGCAATTAATCTCTTGCTTACCTCTACTACTGGAATTAGAAGTGAGCCTCAAACAAGGAGTATCAGAAATGTCTGCACTCCAAACTAAAGTAATTGAACTTTGTCAAGTATGTAGAGGAAGTTCACAATAAATATAAAAGCTTGATATATTAGGCAGTTACTGGAACTTCCTAATCAGAAAATAATTCAAAGTTCTTATAAGATCCCTAATGTAGTTCTGTGTTACACCCAATATGAAGAAAATTTCCCGTTTCTTTTCTCAATCTAACCGAAAGCGAATCGTTTCCCAATCATTCTTTTTTGGTTTTGTAGCCACTGTGGGTTTGATTTCCAACGGTTTTTCATCAAGTTCAAAAGCTTACGGTCAAACTCCACCAGTTAACAATACAGAAATCAAAAGCTATGCCCAAGCTGTGCTAGCAATGGAACCAGCACGTCAAAACGCGTTTGAAGAAATTAAAAAACTTATTGGCAGTGGCGAAATTCCTAAGATTGTTTGTAATGATTCTAACAGCATTAATGGTCTTCCCAGGAAAGCTCAAGATATTGCAGTCAATTACTGTACCCGCTCTCAAAAAATTGTCGAAGATAATGGTTTAAGCATCGATCGCTTCAACAAAATTACTATAGAACTGCAAAATAATAATAATTTAAAACGGGAGGTATACAATACCTTATTAATTCTCCAACAAACTCCAGAAACAAGATAAAGGCATAGCATTACTATATCTATGCTGAGATGAAAATTAAAAATTGCCATAATAAATCTGTCAACAGCCAACAGTTATCAGCAAACATTGATAACTGGTAATACCGATTTTGAATTTTAGGTGAAAGAATTTTGGATTCAAAGCCCTGACTACAAAGCTATTGCCAAAATTGTAAACAATACTGGCTATGTCAATTTTGTATCATGTTTCATTACTGGCTGGTAATATAACCAAAAAATCAGGTTGTTAATAGATAAATCCGTATATTTACTTTATTTATTAAATAATTTGTATTAATTAATTTTTTATATTCAGTGTTTTATTTTTAATAAAGGTAGCACCTTCCATTTTAACAACTCAATTAAAGCTGGTTCCATATATTCATATTCATCTGGGATATCTAAACATATAATCTTTTTCTCTTTAAGGCAGTGCTGAAAATTTTTTGATAGCTTATTTTTATGCGATTTTTCCATAACAAAGATAATATCAGCCCAAGCGATCGCCTCTGTAGAAACTGGTACTTGGGCGTAGGGGTCTAAACCTGCGGAATCGGTTTCTAAGCCTTCATATTCAGCAAACACAGCTTCGGCGGTAGGACTTCGCAATCTATTTTGGCTACAAAGAAATAAAAGCTTTTTCATACAGATCAATAGACTTCTTGCAAAAGTCGGGAA
>NZ_JACKZU010000631.1:0-2364 GCF_014222165.1 Nostoc sp. 2RC | reverse complement strand
ATCTGACTCGCCCAATTTTGCAAAACTTCAATATACCTCATTTCTATTTTTCCTCTGCCTAGAGTGACAAAAGAGGGCTAATTACTATCCCATCCTCAGTATCCTTATTCCGCATGATTCGCGCCAACTCAACAGAATCAGCAGGCTTACTCGCTCTTGCCATACCTTTACTTCTATATAATCTGCAAACCAAGCTTTTCAGTAAGCTATTTGTCAATACTCTTACTTTAACCACACTGTAGAAGAACTTACCCCCGTATTTACTCCTAACTACCCCAATTCACACACTAATTACCCCAATCAATTGAAAATTAGGTCTAATTTTTTAAATAAAAATATGTTGTTAACTGATAAATAAACTCTCACAATCCCCATGATTGAGGTATTCTGAGGGCAAATTGATCCAACTATTTCAGCATTACTTCAAACATCAATCGTCTTGGAACAAAACTCTACAACCCTCTCTGCGTATGAATTTACATCAGTCCCGTTCCACAATAAACCATTGCTGTTGTCGCATAATCCAGAACTAAAACAAGGTATGTTCAATGGGGTTATATTATTCTTAAATTATTCGCAATAAATTAGATTAATTGACAATATATTCAATACAATCGTTTATCATGTAGTTCTAATAAATACTACTTCTGTTTTATATTTACTTTTTGATGACTAAGGTATGGTAAATGACCCTGTAAAGCGAACTAAATCTATCAAGGTATACCTCTTTGAGGAAGAAAAAACTACCATTGAGGAAAAAGCGATCGCCACAGGGGTAACTGCATCTGAGTATTTACGTTCCTGTGGATTAAGGCGGGTACTAACGGCAAAACCGTCTGCCGACTTGATAACTATCCGCGCTACTGCTGGAAACCTTAAAAGCGAACTGATGATGTTATCTCACTTAGCGAAAGAAACAAACAACCAGCAAATTTTGGATACTGTTAATAAGGCGATCGCACTTGTAGATCAGACCATCGCAGCTGCATTTAACCTAGACATTCTAGATAAATCACCCTCAAGCCAAGATAAATAAGGCATTGTAGGTTCTATAGCCCCCACTTTCAACTGTCTCAATTTGATTCCCGTCATCTACAAAAAACCCAATTTTCTCGACACGCTCAAGTATGTCTTGGGGAAAGATGATGCTGCGATTGTCGATACTAATATGATGGGAACAAGGCCAGATGAATTTAATCAGCAGTTTCTCAACATCAAGTACACCAACAAAGCAGTTAAACGGCATTGCGCTCACCTCATCATCTCAATCGCACACCGCCCGAACTACCACGAGCATTTATCCAACAGTCAGTACAGTTATGTAGCAAGAGAATATCTCAAAGATATGGGATACTTGCCCAAGGAAGAATCATCTGTAGCAGCTACCAGTCAGTTTGTTGCAGTACGCCACCACGATCGCAACCACGAACACCTGCACATAATCGCCTCTCGGATTCGGTTAGATGGTAGTTTAGTTAATGATTCCTATGATTATTTCAGCTCCCAAGTCTCTACTAGACGCATCGCGGCGGAACTAGGATTGGAAGTAACTCCAACAACAAATGAAGCTGTGGCCTCTAAGTTAGAGCAAGAGTACGGAATAATTACACTTACCAGCCCCAACCGATCAAAAAGTATTAGAGCAGTCAACAGTAAGCACAAAACCCCAACAAGTAAGGAAATTATTCGCCAAGCAATAGGAGAAGCCATTAAAGATAGTCCCACCGTCTCTACGTTCATTGAACGCCTGGAGGAAAATAACATTGGAGTATTGCCTAAGATGCAGGGGGAAGAACTACTAGGCTTTACCTACATTCATAATGATGTAAAAATTGCTGGTTATCAAGTATACAAACCCTATAGCTGGAACAAACTGCGATCTGAATATGGAATCATGTATGACCCAGATAAAGATAAAGAAGTAATTCAACAAGCTAAAGCCAAAGCAATTGCTCGCATAAATAGCATAATTTTAAGTAACAATGATTACTTATATAGTGATAAACCTACTAATAGCAGTACAAGTGATAGCAATGGTGATACCGATAGTAACTCCAAAAAACTTGAGAGGACAAAAGTACTAAATAGTAATTATCCAGATCAAATTTCGACAATACAACCAAAATTAGAAGATAAACCCACGTCGGAAGCAAATAAGGTTAAGAAAAAAGTTCAGCCGCATCCAAAGAAACAGCACCCACAACAGGATATTTCAGAAGAAAACGGTCTTAGTGCTAAACAATTCCTGGAAGAGCAATCTTCCCCTATTCCTGCTTCTGTTACCCTTCTAACTTGAAAATCAAACTTTGGCTTTAGCCCAAGAAGAGTATGTGGCGGAAGTCGTTGAATTACAACAGCCATAAC
>NZ_JACKZU010000841.1:0-261 GCF_014222165.1 Nostoc sp. 2RC | reverse complement strand
GGGTGTTGACGGCACCGAGCCGTTTCGCGCGCGGCGTCAAGTTCGGTACGAGCCGGCATACCTCTTCCTTGTGGGGCAGGGTCACGTTGCCACCCGTGAACCCGCGCTCCCGAAAGGTGGCGATGAACTCCGCCAGCGACTCGGGCGGGACGTCGATCCGCTCGTAGGAACCGGAGACACCGTGCTGACGGAGCCAGTATCCGTGAATGAGCGGCGAGCGCGAATGCGCGATCGGGTGCCCGATGACGAAGGCCTTCGTCA
>NZ_JACKZU010000630.1:0-2395 GCF_014222165.1 Nostoc sp. 2RC | reverse complement strand
CGTTGAAGCAGATAGAGAGCTAACTGGCGCTGATGTAATAAACCCAAACAATTACTAAACATGCAAGCACTAACACTCGCTCAATTATTTGGTGCTAGTGCAGTACAAACTGCTACTCAATTAGTAATTCAAAAGCCTGATTTAGTAGCGGTAGGACTAACTCCAAAGTCAAAGAATACCGCTGAATCTTTACTGGTAGCAATATTGCGGCATTCTCTAGAAAATTTTGAAGGGTATCTCTGTGATGAAATTGGTAACCGAATAACAGACCAAAATGGGCAGTTTATATCCTACGACAATAAAAGCCTCTATCTATTACTAGAAATGTTTTACTGGGGCGTATTCGTTCCAGAGGAATACACAGACAGAATACGTCAGCAAATAATAATTTATTCCTACACAAATGAGATTTGATTTATATCCGGAAACCGCAACAATTTCTGATACAGATATATTATTAGTTTGGCAAACATCAACAGGAACCCTGAAACGGATTTCTAATGCTACTTTACGTTCGCAGTTTGGGGCGGCTAATGCTGTTTACGGCGTTGTTTCAAGTAACTTTTCGCCGATTAACGGAAGCAAAACGATCGTGAATGCAAGCTGCACTCTCACACTACCCGCGACCCCAGCTATCGGTAATGTAATTGAGGTTTTTGTACCGTCAGGGGTAACTTTAACGGTTAACCCAAATGGTAAAAAAGCTAATGGAGTACTCTATACCACCGATTACCCGACAATACCGGGATTTACTCATACATCGTTGGTTTATCTCAACGAAACAACCGGGTGGACTACAGACATTTCAGGTGCGCTTCTGCCACCCACGATTAGCGGTAAATTGCTATCTCGCGCTTCATGGGTGCAGATGTTGGGAAGCGACGGCACGTTTTCATTGTCTGGGAGCAATGTTATTTCCTGGGCCAATGCGGGTACAGGCGACGCTGCCATTGGATCTACTGGAACTCAACCAACATTCGTATCCTCCGCCACCCCGTCCGGTAAACCGGCTGTCGCTTTCAGTGGTAGCCAGAATCTAACACATACTGCGTTAACCGGGCGCGAGCGAACAATATTCATTCTTGCTAAACACACTCCAGCGCTTGTGTATGATGGATATTTCCTGGGAAGTAATAGTAGTAGTATCTTTTTCGGGTACGACACTGGCGGGAACTCCCCCCGATTGCTAGCAGGCAGTGGCGGATATTTTAGCAGCAGCCCGTATTCATCAAATCAGAATCAATGGCGGATTTATGAGCTAGTAATCTCTAGCGCTGGTGTCTCCAATTTATTGGTAAATGGTACACAGGATTCGACGAATATTACTATCAACTCCGATCTAACTACAAACAGAATTTCTGGCTACACAAGTGGTAGAAACTTCCAGGGGCAAATCGCATTAATAGCGCAAACTAACACAGCGCTATCATCGACACTTCGTACAACAATTCGACAAGATATTGCAACCTGGGCAGGCATAACACTATGACGGAATACTGCGGCAATTCTTCACCAGCTACGGTGAATTACTCATTTAATGGCATTGCTCAAACTAAATTTATTACACAGCAAACACCCATTACGGTCGAGACTTCTGAAGTGGAAGAGCTTGACAATAATCCCGCTTCAATTTGTTGGCGATTCACGGGAATTGGGGTTGCAAATAATGACAACTACCAATTATTTGCTTATGGTGTAAACCCGTCTTTTCACGATAGCGGGACAGGGATGCAGCCATATATGGATGGCGAAAGGTTGCAATACGAAGGCTATTTTTACCGAAAGGGATCTGAATCTGTAGCTCCCACTGGAAATGCTTCTTATATTACTGGCTGGGATAATAAGGGTGATTGCAATCCCAGAATGATTAAAAAGTGCAAGTTAACAATTAAATCAAATGGGGCAACTATCTTTGAAAAGACTGGTAAATGCCCTCTGGAATACCAAGTTACTTGTGGGGATGAATGCCCTGAAGGCTCACACAAATGTACCCATAAAGCATACCCAGGTTATTGCTGCGTACCGTGCAAAGAAGTAGCACAGCGGATTAATAATATCGCCAATAAAGTGAGGTGATTATGGCAGAAGTTTGCAAGGATATTGATGCGGCGTTAAACAATTTGAATAATAAAATTGAATCTTTAAACGGAAGAGTACGTAATTTGGAACAGCGGCAAAATAAAGACAATAGCAATAACAGTAACAACAGCAACCTAGAAAAGCGCGTTAGCCGCATTGAATCCTATATCAATGCATTACATAACGATTTGGATGCCATTGGTAAGTTAATTAAGGATATAAACAGCTTATTAGAGCCAGCTTTAACCCTAGTAGAGAAAATGGGAACAGTGGTGCTAAAAGCTGTTACTGCTGTCACCAGCGTTTTCGGGGGTGG